>JABFVX010000114.1 GCA_013362555.1 Mycobacteriaceae bacterium | reverse complement strand
CGCCGCACGCGCCGCGCCCGGTTCTTCCTCGCTGGGGCGGCGGTCACGTTGGCGGTCGTCGGCGGCGCGTCGTTCGCGCTGTGGCCGAAAGGCGCCACGGAGACCGCCGACGCCCCCTCCGCCGCGTCCGCCGCACTGGACTTGGGTGGCTCGCTCCAGCACGGCGCGGTGCTGGCGGCGATGAACAACCACGTCACATCCGGCCCGCTCACCGACAAAGGCGCGCTGCGGGCATGTCTGCGCGGGGCGGACGCCGATCGCGCCCTGCTCGGCGCCATGAACGTCGTGTACCGGAACAAGCAGGCCGTCCTGGTCCTGGTCGCGGGCGGCGCCCCGGGCAAAATCACGGCTTTGGTCCTGCCTGCCGACTGCGGCCCCGACAACCCGACCCCCCTGTCCCGAGCGGAGTTCTGACCGGGGCACAGCGGGCAAAAGGAGCGGGAACAACACCATCTAGGCTGGTGTTGACCGAGGTGAGTTTCACCCAGAAGCACACCGACCACTCCTCGACCGCTCTGGAAGGGTCACATGGCCGCCACCCCGCTCGACCTCATCATCATCGGCTCCGGGCCCGCGGGCTACACCGCAGGCGTCTATGCCGGTCGCGCCGAACTCAAGCCGCTGTTGTTCGAAGGCACCCAGTTCGGCGGCGCCTTGATGACGACGACCGAGGTCGAGAACTTCCCCGGGTTCCGGGACGCGATCATGGGCCCGGACCTGATGGAGCAGATGCGCGACCAGGCCCAGCGTTTCGGCGCCGAGCTGCGCACCGAGGACGTGGACGAGGTGGACCTGACCGGACCGGTGAAGAAGGTCGTCGCCAACGGCCAGACCTACTACGCGAACGCCGTCATCCTGGCGATGGGCTCGGCCGCGCGCTATCTCCACGTTCCCGGCGAGCAGGTTCTGCTGGGCCGCGGCGTGAGCGCCTGCGCCACCTGCGACGGCTTCTTCTTCAAGGGCCAGGACATCGCCGTGGTCGGCGGCGGCGACTCGGCGATGGAAGAGGCGACGTTCTTGACGAAGTTCGCCGACAGCGTCACCATCGTGCACCGGCGCGAGGAGTTCCGGGCCTCGGCCATCATGCTCGACCGCGCCAGGACGAACGAGAAGATCCGGTTCCTCACCAACACCGAAGTCACCGAGGTGCTCGGCGGCGAGTCGGGCTCGGTCACCGGGCTCGCACTGCGCGACACCGTCACCGGCGAGGCCTCCAAGCTCACGGTCACCGGCTTGTTCGTGGCGATCGGCCACGATCCGCGCAGCGAGCTCATCAAGGGCCAGGTCGAGCTGGACGCGGAAGGCTACGTGCAGGTCGAAGACCACGGCACCGCGACATCGCTGCCGGGCGTGTTCGCCGCGGGCGACCTGGTCGACCACACCTACCGGCAAGCCATTACGGCGGCAGGCACCGGCTGTCGCGCCGCGATCGACGCCGAGCGCTGGCTCGCCGCACGCCGCCACGCCGTCACCGCATAAACGTTCAGTTCACACACCCAGGAGGAGAACACACATGGGCGCGAACACCGTGACCGTCACCGACGCCTCGTTCGGAAGCGAAGTGCTGCAGTCGAACAAGCCGGTCCTAGTCGATTTCTGGGCCACGTGGTGCGGCCCGTGCAAGATGGTCGCGCCGGTGCTCGACGAGATCGCGGGGGAGCACTCGGACAAGCTCACTGTCGCCAAGCTCGACAACGACGCCAACCCGTCCGCGGCTCGCGACTACCAGATCACCTCGGTGCCGACCATGATGCTGTTCGACGGCGGCAAGCCCGTGAAGCGCATCGTCGGCGCCAAAGGCAAGGCCGCCCTCCTGCGTGAACTGGGCGACGTCCTCTGATCCAGAGCTTAGGCAAATCCAGAATGACCCATGAAGTGCATCAGGCGCACCTCGTGGGTCATTCTGGACAGGGGAGTACTAGGCTGACCAGCAATTCTTCACGGAAAGATCTCGGTGCGGTCCCGCAGACCCCCAAACAGCCCTCGCGACTCAGTGTTCTGAGAGAATCACCAGGCCATCAACTCTCAGAAAGGGGCTGCGGGGCATGCACCGACTCCGTCACGGCGATCGTGGACCGGCCGTCGCCGAAGTTCGGACTGCGCTCGCGGGGCTCGGCTTCCTGGAGTACTCCCCGGACGGCGAGTACTGGAAGAGCGTCGACGCGGAGTTCGACGACAGCCTGGACAGTGCCGTTCGAGCATTCCAGCAGGCCAGGGGCCTGCTCGTCGACGGCATCGTCGACACCAACACCTACCGGTCGCTGCGCGAGGCTTCCTATCGGCTGGGCGCCCGGACGCTGATCTACCAGTTGTCCGCCCCGATCTACGGCGACGACGTCGCCACCCTCCAGCGGCGGCTGCAAGATCTCGGGTTCTACGTGCACCGCGTCGACGGGTTCTTCGGCCCGCATACCCACGACGCGCTGGTCGGCTTCCAGCGCGAGATCGGCCTTGCCGCGGACGGCATCTGCGGCGCAGACACGCTGCGCTCGCTCGACCTGCTCGGCGCGCGGGTGACAGGCGGGAACCCACACAAGATCACCGAAGAAGAACTGGTGCACCGGGCAGGTCCGCAGCTCACCGGCAAGCGGATCGTCATCGATCCGGGCCTGGGCGGGGCAGCGCGGGGCTTCTCGGTCAAGACCGAGTTCGGCGAGGTGTACGAGTCGGAGGTGCTGTGGGACCTGGCCGGCAGGTTGGAAGGCCGGATGGCCGCCACCGGCATGGAGACATTCCTGTCCCGGCCGCAAGGCGCCAACCCCAGCGATATCGAGCGCGCCGAGATTTCCAACGCATTCGAGGCGGATCTGCTTATCTCGCTGCGCTGCGCCGCGAATCCCTCGGCCGCCGCCAACGGGGTGGCCGGATTCTACTTCGGCAATTCCCACGGGTCCGTGTCGATGATCGGCCAGTTGCTCTCCGGATTCATCCAGCGCGAGATCGTGGCCCGAACGTCCATGCGCGACTGCAGGACCCACGCTCGGACCTGGGACCTGCTGCGGCTCACCAAGATGCCGACGGTGCAAATCGACCTCGGCTATCTCTCGAACGACTACGACGCCGCGGTGCTGGCCGACCCGCGCTCTCGCGACGTCATCGCCGAAGCCATCCTGGTCTCCGTCAAACGCCTGTACCTGCTCGGCCAAGACGACCAGCCCACCGGTACTTACACTTTCGCTGAACTCCTCGCCGAAGAACTCGCCGCCGCGGACCGAAAGTAACTGCGCTACACCCGAATCACGCGCCTACACCCGCAGCTGCGGGTGTAGGCGCGTGATTCGGGTGTAGCCGTGCATGCTCAGCGTTATCAGCAGGCTACGACTTTCTGCTTTTCCAGTTCGGCGGCGGCCATGAGCTGGTCGAGGGCGTGTTCGACATCGCTCTTCCAGTCGTGGTTGTGATCGATGTCCAGGCGCAGGCGCGGGTAGAGATGATGCGGCGCAATTACTTTGAAGCCGACCTCCTCCAGGACGTCGGCATCGATCATGCAATTCGACGGCGAGCAGGTCTGCGAGGAAGTCGCCGTGGGCAGGGCGGGCCGGTCATCGGCCAGACGGCGGATGCCGAAGGCTTCCAGGGCGCGCACGCCGCGGCGCACCAGATCCGCCACCACGGCATCCACCAAGTCGTCGCTCACCATGGTGTGTTCGAAGCGCGGCTCGACCCGCAGCGTAGTAAGCAGAACCGCATCGGGGCTCACCGGGGAGGTGGGGAACAGCGCCGAGCGGGGGACGGCGCTCGGCGGCGCGTAGAGCGCGACGCCCGCGGGCTTGCCGTCATCGGAGGCAATCTGACCGCACGAACCCCACTCCAGCATGACCATGGACAGCCAGGCTTCCTTCTCGAAAGTCGGGTCCGCGAACTCCTCGGCCTGTCGGGCGAGCTCCGGCGCAATCTCCCAGAACACGCAACGCCTCGTGTGGGCGGTCAGATCGTCCAGGCCGCCAAGAGTGAGAGGGGTTATACAGATCGACACCGCGCTGCCTCAGCCTCCGCACTTCCACTCCAAAAACACCGACAAAACACCGACAAAAGACGGCGCAGACCTGCCGTCACAGTGACGCAATGCGCCTATACCGCAGGTCAGCTCGCGGCAGCGGCTCAGAAGTCCGAATTTTCCATCAGTGCGACGATCCGCTGCAGATCGTCGACCGATCCGAACTCCACGACGATCTTGCCCTTGCGCTTGCCCAGGCTCACGGTGACCCTGGTGTCGAACGACTCGGACAGGCGTTCGGCGACGTCGTGCAGGCCCGGCATCTCGATGGGCTTGCGCTTGGCCCGCGGCGTCGCCGGTTCCACACCATCGCGATTGGCCAGAGTGACGGCCTCTTCCGTGGCTCGCACGGACATTCCTTCGGCGATGACGCGTGCCGCCAGCGCCTCCTGCGCTTCCGAACCACCCTCCAAAGCCAGCAACGCTCGCGCGTGTCCCGCCGAGAGTACGCCGACCGCGACCCGGCGCTGCACCGCGATGGGCAGCTTCAAAAGCCGAATGGTGTTGGTGATGACCGGGCGTGAGCGGCCCAGCCGTGACGCCAGCTCCTCGTGGGTGACGTCGAACTCCTCCAGCAGCTGCTGGTAGGCCGCGGCCTCCTCCAGCGGGTTGAGCTGGACCCGGTGGATGTTCTCCAGCAGCGCGTCGCGCAGCATGGACTCATCCTGGGTTTGACGCACAATGGCGGGTATCGCCTCCAGGCCCGCCAGTTGGCAGGCCCGCCAGCGACGCTCGCCCATGACCAACTGGTAGCGGTCCGCGGCGATCTCGCGAACCACGATCGGCTGCATCAGCCCGAATTCGCGGATGGAGTGCACCAGTTCCGCGAGAGCGTCTTCCTCGAAGACGTGTCTGGGCTGCTTGGGATTCGGCTCGATCCGGTCCGGCGCGATCTCGCGGTATACCGCTCCGCCGTCAACGGCCGCGTCCAACTCCTGTGGAACGACACTCAGCGGAGTCAGGGGAGTGCGGTCACCGGTAACGCTGATCACGGTGCCCACCGTTGATCCGGCCCCGGCAGCATCTGGGCCGACCGGGCCGGTGGGAATCAGCGAAGCCAGTCCTCGTCCGAGTCCGCCCTTACGCGCCTGGCTCATTTCGCTCCGTCGCTCATAGGAATCCGTTACCCCTTCGGTCGTGTGGTCCGGCTCAGATCTACCTTCGGGGCGCCCGCGCCGCCAGTTCCTTGCCCGCGTCCATGTAGCTCATGGCACCGCGTGAACCCGGGTCGTAGTCGAGGATCGTCGTCCCGTACCCGGGCGCTTCCGACACTTTCACGCTGCGGGGAATGACCGACGTCAGCACTGCGTCCCCGAAGTGGCTGCGCACTTCGTCGGCGACCTGATCCGCAAGTTTGGTACGGCCGTCATACATGGTGAGCAGCACGGTCGAGACGTACAGCGACGGGTTGAGGTGTGCCTGCACCAGTCCGATGTTGCGCAGCAACTGCCCGACGCCTTCCAGCGCGTAATACTCGCACTGAATCGGAATCAGAACTTCCTTGGCAGCCACCAACGCGTTGACGGTCAACAGGCCGAGCGACGGGGGACAGTCGATCAGGACGTAGTCAATCGCCAACTCGTCGAGGGTCGACTCGTTCAGCGCGGCCTCCAGCCGCCGTTCGCGGCCCTCCATCGAGACCAACTCGATCTCGGCGCCGGCCAAGTCGATGGTGGCAGGGATGCAGAACAGTCGCGGACTGTGCGGGCTGGACTGAATCGCTTCCTGGAAGGAGATCTCGCCAATCAACAGCTCGTAGGTGGACGGCGTGCCGGATTGATGTTCCACACCGAGCGCCGTGCTCGCGTTGCCCTGGGGGTCGAGATCGAGAACCAGGACCTTCAGTCCTTGCAGCGCCAGCGACGCCGCCAAGTTCACCGCGCTCGTGGTCTTGCCGACGCCGCCTTTCTGGTTGGCGATCGTGATGATCCGCCGCTCCGTGGGCTTCGGCAGTCCGACTGGGTCCGGGTGCAATATCTGGCTTGCACGCTGCGCTGCGGCGGCAATGGGGGTGTCGATGGATCCGAACGGCGATGCAAGAAATTCCCGGTCCAGTTCGCCGGTTGCGGCTCCGGAGCCGGAATCCACCGCCGAATGCCTGCCCCCTCCCGTGAGGCCGTGCGCACTGGTCCCGCGGGGAGCCCCAGTTTCACGTGAAACCTCACCTGAACCACTTGCCATTGATCGCTCCTTAACCCAGAGATCGTCATTCCGGCCACGCCGGACCCTCGCCCGCGAAAGAGGTGTCGGCGGCCACGTTCGACTCATCGGTGAGCCGACCGCCGCACGGACGCAAGCCGCACGGCACTCACCACAATGGTTGGCACCGTCAAAAGATTGCTCCCGCACTCGATAATGTCTAGCTTGCCAGCACCCACCCGGTTAAGGGAAGCACGATCGCGAGAAACCTCGTCCGCGGCGCTACTTCCTTTCATGGCAAGCATCCTTCCGCCCATGCGCAACAGCGGAATCGACCAGCCCGCCAGCTTCGCCAGCGGCGCAACGGCTCTGGATGTCACCACATCTGCTTCGCCCGCGGCCCGGTGGACCGCAGGCTCCTCGGCCCGGCCCCGGATCACGCGCACATTCTCCAAGCCGGTCTCGTCCAGAAACTCGACGAGGAACGTGGTACGACGCAGGAGTGGCTCGACTAACGTCACTGTGACGTCGGGGCGTGCGATCGCGAGCGGGATTCCCGGCAAGCCGGCTCCGCTGCCGATGTCCACCACAGTTTCACCAGGCTCGACCAACTCCCCAATCACCGCACAGTTGAGCAGATGGCGATCCCACAGCCGCGGCACCTCGCGGGGTCCGATGAGCCCACGCTCTACACCGGCTGCGGCGAGGACATCGTGATAGCGCTGAGCAAGGTCGACCCGGTCCCCGAACACGGCGGCCGTCACAGCCGAGATGCCGTTCGTCGGTTCCGTCGGTTTCACGTGAAACGCCCCTTCTTGCCGGCCGTACGAACGAGCGCTCCAGAGCGGGAGCGCTCCGACAATTTACTCGAAAAGCCGGCCCGCATCCGAATCGGATCGCGGAAAGGGGAGTGGTTGTTGCCGCGAACCCGGAGAACCCGGGTGGCTGGGTTTCACGTGAAACGGACACAAGCCTCGTACAGCAGAAGGCCCCCGGAGTACTCCGGGGGCCTTCTGTGACCGATCGAGTGCCGGGCGCTAACCCTTCAGGACTATCACGTGCCGGGAGGGCTCGACGCCTTCGCTTTCGCTGTAGACGCCTTCGATCGCGGCCACCGCGTCGTGCACGATCTTCCGCTCGAACGGCGTCATCGGCTTCAGGGACTCACGGTCGCCGGAGGCGAGGACGCGCTCCGCCGCGGCCTTGCCAATCGACGACAACTCCTCGCGACGCCGCGCGCGCCAGCCCGCGACGTCGAGCATCAGCCTGCTCCGCTCACCGGTCGTCTGCTGCACCGCGAGGCGCGTCAGCTCCTGCAGAGCGTCCAACACCTCGCCGCCGCGGCCCACCAGCTTCGCCAGATCACGGCCGCCGTCGATGCTCACCACGGCGCGATCACCCTCGACGTCCAGATCGATGTCGCCGTCGAAATCCAGAACGTCGAGCAACTGCTCGAGGTAGTCACCCGCGATTTCGCCTTCTTCGATCAGCGCGTCTTCGTCGTCCGACCGGTCCCTGGACGCACCGGCCGCGGCGGCGTCCGCCAGTGTGGACTCGCCTGCTTCTGTCGCCGCGCTCGATGTGCGCACCGGAGCGCTTGCCTCGACTACATCGACCACCGTCACCGTGCCGTCGCCTCCGTCTTGGTTATCCGCTGCCATACCGCTTCCCTCGCTATTTCCTCATCCGACTGTGTCTATCGACGCTTCTTCTGGTTCGCCCGCCCACGACTGCCGGACCGCTTCTGCCCGGACTGACGGCGCTGTGTCTGCTTCACCTTCTGCCCGCTCGCGGTCGGCTCGCCTGACCCGTTGGTGTCGACGGCCGCACCGTCCAGCACGGCTCCGTCGGAGACGGAGACGTCCGGGCCGGCCTCCGCGCTTGCGCCGCCGTCCTTCTTCTTCACTGGCTTGGCGCCCGGCTTCGGGGCGTTGGCGGACTTGCGCTCCACCGCCGCCCGCTTCTTCTCCGCATCCTCGTGTTCGATCTTCGCGAACACGAGGTGCTGCTGACCGTAAGTCCAGATGTTGTTCGCCACCCAGTAGAGCAGCACGGAGATCGGCAGGAACGGGCCGCCGACGAGCACGCCCAGCGGGAACACCCACAGCGCAAGCTTGTTCATCATGGCGGCTTGCGGGTTGGCGAGCGCCTCCGGACTCTGCCGCGCCACCGAGGCACGCGCGTTGAAGTGCGTGGCGACAGACGCCAGGACCATCAGTGGCACCGCCACCACCGCAACGGTGATCCAGGTCGGCACCCCGCCGAACTTGGTGAATCCTTCGTAGTACGAATGGGGCGCGGTGATGTAGGAGGAGATCGGCGCACCGAACAGGCGCGCCCGCAGGAACGACTGCACATCGCCGACACTGAAGACGTAGTTGCCGATCTGCGCGTTCTCGTCCGGCGTCAACCCGAGCTTGCCGAAGCCGTGGCCTGTGCGGTTGAACGAGTTCAGCACGTGGTACAGGCCGATGAACACCGGCGCCTGCGCCAGCACCGGCAGACACCCCATCAGCGGGTTGAACCCGTGCTCGCGCTGCAGCTTCTGCATTTCGAGCGCCTGCTGCTGCCGGTCGTTCTTGTACTTGCGCTGGAGCTCCTTGATCTGCGGCTGGAGCTCCTGCATCTGGCGAGTGGTCCGGACCTGCTTCACGAACGGCTTGTACAGCAGCAGTCGCAGCGTGAACACGAGGAACACGACCGACAGCGCCCAGGCGAACCCGTTGTCGGGCCCCAGTACGAATCCGAACACCCGGTGCCAGAACCACAGAACCGCAGAGATCGGGTAATAGATGAAGTCGAGCACTCTCTATGCACTCCTGTCGTTCGTTCCTGTCACCCTGCCGGTGACCCGATGGTCCGTGTTCATCCCGTGGCAGTCTCGCCCCGGGCGGCGTCGCCGGCCGCCCCCGGCGCCGACCGTGCCCCGCGCCGCGGCGGCACCGG
>JABFVX010000379.1 GCA_013362555.1 Mycobacteriaceae bacterium | reverse complement strand
TGTAGGTGTTAGTATCAGGGGACGCCGCAGCGGCGGCGCGGCCGCGGGTCTGCCACGTCTACCAGCGTGTCGGCCGTGCCGAGCTGCGGCTGGACGTGAAACTGCCGCACGGTGATTCGCCCGGCCTGCGGCCCGCGGTGGTGTGGGTGCACGGGGGCGGCTGGGTCGCTGGCAACCGCGCCGAAGGAGGAATGTGGCACCGCTGGCTCAACGACCGGGGCTACGCGGTGTTCGCGGTGGACTACCGGCTGGCCCCGCCGCCCCGCTGGAACCAGGCGCCCGGCGACGTGCTCTGTGCCATCGGCTGGGTGAAACAGCATGCCGCGCAATATCATGTCGACCCGAACCGGATGGTGATCGCAGGCGGCTCCGCCGGCGGAAACCTGGCTCTGATGGCCGCTTACGCCGATGCGAGGGTGCGGCCGAGCTGCCCGGTCGCCGACTCCTCCGTGCGAGCGGTGATGGCGCTGTACCCGGGGTCGGATCTGGTGACGCTGTGGCACGACACCGGCCCGCACGCGATTCGCGTTGCGGTGCAGAAGTACACCGGCGGAACGCCGTGGCAGTATCCCGAGCGCTATGCCGCGGCGTCTCCGATCACATATGTGCGCCGCGGCATTCCGCCTACGTTGCTGCTGCACGGCACTCGCGACCACATATCGCCGTTCGTGCTGGCGACCGAGCTCGACGACAAACTCGCGGCCGCGGGCGTCGAGCACGAGCTGCTCGCGGTGCCGTACGGCGAGCACGTCTTCGACCTGGCCTGGGGTGATTGGGGCACCCAGATCTCGCGCCGGGTGTTCGCCCGGTTCCTCGACCGCTACTGTCCCGCCGAGTCCTGAATGATTCTGGCTGGGTTGCAATCCTCCAGAATGACCCGTGGCGTGCATCCAACGCACGTCACGGGTCATTCTGGAGGTGTGCAACGCCGCTTCACAGTTCGGGTGTGGGATAGGCGCGGCAGCGCCGCGCGGTGCTGAATAATGGAGGCATGGTCAGGCCCCCCGCAGCGCGCTCCGCTGTGCCGAGCGTCGGCAGGTTGGGACTGTTGGAGCCGGACGCGGGGGCACTGCTGACCACGCTCGGCTGGGACAACGCGGACGGCGTCGACGTGCTGTGGGCACTGTCGCGGGCCCCCGATGCGGACTTGGCTCTGCAAACCCTGGTGCGACTGCGGCATGCCCTTGGCGCGGACTGGGCCGAGCTCGACACCGCGCTGCGAGCCGACACCAGACTCCGCGGACGTCTGTTCGGCCTGGTCGGATCCTCGATCGCTTTCGCCGACCACCTCGTGGCGGACCCCGCGGCCTGGCGGCTGCTGCGCGCCGAGGCGATGCCGCACGGCGACGAGCTCACCGCCGACATGCTCGCCGCGGTCGACGCCACCCCCGCCGGCTACACGCACCGGGCGGGAGTCACCGGCGTGGACGCGGTCGCGGCGCTGCGCAAGCGCTACCGCGACCACCTGATGCTGTTGGCCGCGCTGGATCTGGCCGCGACCGTCGAGAACGAGCCGACGATGCCGTACCGGCGAGTCGCGCACGCGCTGACCGACCTGGCCGACGCCGCGCTCGCCGCGGCCTTCGCGGTGGCGGTGGCCACCGCCGTCCCCGCCGACCGAGTCTCCGAGTTGCCGCGCGTCGCGGTGGTAGCGATGGGCAAATGCGGTGGGCGCGAACTGAATTACGTCAGCGACGTCGACGTGGTCTTCGTCGCCGAGCCCGCCGACGACACCGCCCGCCGCATCGCCGCGGAGTTCATGCGGATCGGCAAGGCGGCGTTCTTCGAGGTCGACGCCGGACTGCGGCCCGAGGGCAGGCAGGGTGCGCTCGTGCGCACGCTCGACTCGCACGTCGTCTACTACCAGCGGTGGGCCAAGACCTGGGAGTTCCAGGCGCTGCTCAAGGCGCGGCCGATGACCGGGGACATGGACCTGGGTCGCGCCTACTGCGAGGCCCTGATGCCGATGGTCTGGAAGGCCAGCGAGCGTAAGGACTTCGTCTCCGAAGTGCAGCAGATGCGCACTCGCGTGGAGAATTCGATCCCCGAGAAGCTGCGCGACCGCGAGCTCAAGCTCGGCCAGGGCGGCCTGCGCGACGTCGAATTCGCCGTCCAACTTTTGCAATTGGTGCACGGCCGGGCCGACGAGTCGCTGCGGGTGCCGGACACGGTCGAGACGCTGCAGGCCCTCGCCGCGGGCGGGTACGTGGGCCGCGAGGACGCGGCGAACCTCACCGCG
>JABFVX010000543.1 GCA_013362555.1 Mycobacteriaceae bacterium | reverse complement strand
GGCCGCTGCGGCGGCGCGGTGTTCAGCGCCAGTGCGGGCTGCGGGGCGGTGGCCACCGCGGTCGGGTGCTCGGGGGGACGCACCCGCTGCTCGGCCTGGTCCGGCAGCGAACGCGCCAGGGCGGCAAGACGATCCCGGGTCGCGGACATGCTCGGCCGCTCCGCCGGATCCGGCCGCAGCAGGCTCGTCAACAGATGCCCCATCGGCCCGTGCGTGCGGGGCGGGGTGACTTTGCCGTTGGCGGCGGTATACAGCAGCGCGAGCTGGTTGATGCTGGTGCCGTAGGGCGGCTGGCCCTCCAGCGCGTGGTACAGCGTCGCACCCAGCGCGAACACGTCGGACGCGGGCGTCGGATCGGCTCCGCGCGCCAGCTCCGGCGCCAAATACGCAGGGGTGCCGCAGATCAGCCCGGTCTGGGTGAGCGTCATGTCGCCGGTGGCGCGGGAGATGCCGAAGTCGGTGATCTTCGCCGTGCCGCCGTTGTCGATGAGAATGTTGCCGGGCTTGATGTCGCGGTGCACGATGCCCGCCCGGTGGGCGGCCACCAGCGCCGAGGCCGCCTGCTCGCCGATGCGCGCCACCTGGGCGACCGGCAGGGTGCCCTGCATGGCCAACAGTCCCGACAGGCTGTGCGACGGCAGGTACTCCATGACCAGGCACGGATCGCCCTCGTGCTCGGTGATGTCGAACACCACGATGGCATTGGGGTGCTGGAACCGCGCGGCGTTGCGGGCCTCGCGCATCGCGCGCTGCCGGATGGTGCCGCGCTCGGTGTCGGGCAGGCCCTGCTGGGTGAGGATCTGCTTCACCGCGACCGACCGCTCCAAGCGTTCGTCGATCGCGCGCCAGACTACTCCGCTGGCGCCGCTGCCTATGTGTTCGACAAGGCGGTAATGCCCTGCGATCAACTGACCGGTATCGATGGCGCCTACTCCTGACGAAACTTCCCGCAAGTAAAGCAGCGTGGCAAAGCGCGCGAAGTTTCCTGTCGCGTACCGCACCGAGTGTAACGGCTCGGCATCGGCCCGGGGAGCCGGACCCCCATCCGTATACACGCGTTGTCCACATATCACGCAGCGCTTACCGCAGTGACACGATGGGAATACTGCGACCATGGGAAAGGAGAGGCTCGACGACGCGTCACCTATGAACACTGTTTCCAGTGAGCTGAAGGAGGGCCCCTTGAGCCGCGCAATTCCGACCGACAGCGGACACAACCGACCACTTCGAATAGTTCTCGTCGCTCCACCGTATTTCGATGTCCCGCCCAAAGGGTACGGAGGCGTCGAAGCGGTGGTTGCCGACTTGGCGGACATGTTGGTGGCCCGCGGCCACGACGTCACCCTGCTCGGCGCGGGCGAGCCCGGGACCGCGGCGAAGTTCGTCCCGCTGTGGGACGGCATCCTCGCCGACCGGCTCGGCGAGCCGTTCCCCGAGGTGGTGCACGCGTTGAAGGTCCGCCGGGCCGTGGAGGAACTCGCTCGCACCGGCGTCGACGTGGTCCACGACCACACGTTCGCCGGGCCGCTCAACGCGCCCGCGTACACCGCGCTCGGCTTGGCGACCGTGGTCACCGTGCACGGGCCGGTGAACGGCGATCCCGGCCAGTACTACCAGGCGCTCGGCGACGAGGTGCACCTGGTCGCCATCAGCGATCGGCAGCGTGCGCTCGCGCCGGGCCTCAACTGGGCCGGGCGAGTGCACAATGCGGTTCGGGTGCGCGAGTGGCCGTTCGAACCTCGCAAACAGGGCTACGCTTTGTTCCTCGGCCGGTACAACCCGGAGAAGGCGCCCCATTTGGCGCTGCACGCCGCCCACGAGGCCGGCATTCCGCTGGTCCTCGCGGGCAAATGCAAAGAGCCCGCCGAGATCGCCTATTTCGACGAATACGTGCGGCCGCTGCTCACCGAGCAGGACCACGTCTTCGGCGAGGCCGACGCCACCGCCAAGCGGAAGCTGTTTGCGGGCGCGCAGTGCCTGTTGTTCCCGGTGCAGTGGGAGGAACCGTTCGGGATGGTGATGTTCGAAGCCATGGTCTGCGGCTCTCCGGTCGTCGCCCTGCACGGCGGCGCGGTGGACGAGGTGGTCGCCGACGGCATCACCGGCATCATCTGCGACGAGCCGGGCGAGCTGGCGACCGCCATCGACAAAGCCCGCGGCCTGAACCCGATGGCCTGCCGCGACCGGGTGGAAGCGCTTTTCGACGTCGACAAGCTCGGCGCGGGCTACGAGTCGATCTACCG
>JABFVX010000534.1 GCA_013362555.1 Mycobacteriaceae bacterium | reverse complement strand
CCCCCCCGCTACGGGTGTCACAACAGCAACAGTTGACTAGAATGATTCTGTATTCAACCGTTTGTTGTGCTAGCCTTGGTTGAGCAGAATGCCTGCGCGGGTCCGCGGCTCAGCCCGGGTTGCCGGCGGCGGGCAGACAGTCGGATCGATTCCACCCGAGGACACACCATGCGCAAACTCGTCGAATCCACGTTCGTCACCACCGACGGCGTCATAGGGCAGCCGGAGAAGTGGAGCGCCCGCTACTGGGACAGCGAGCATTCCGAGTACGCCGCCGGCCTCCTGTTCGCCGCGGACGCCCTCCTGCTCGGACGCGAAACCTACGAGCACTTCGCACGGGCGTGGCCGAGTCGCCCGGCAGGCGACGAGTACACCGATCGCATCAACTCGATGCCGAAATACGTCGCCTCGCGGACTCTTCGGCAGGAATCCGGCGACTGGAACGCGACCGTCCTGCGAGGCGACATCGCCACGGCGGTGCGCGCGCTCAAGAGCCAGGACGGTGGCGACCTGCTCAAGTTCGGAACCGGCTCGCTGTCCCAGACCCTGCTCGACGCCAAGCTCGTCGACGAGTACCACCTCTGGGTCGTCCCCGCGGTAGCCGGTTCCGGCGCCCGCCTCTTCGAGGGCCGCGACCTCACACACCTGCAACTCCTCGGCACCACGACCTTCAAATCCGGAATCGTCGTCCACCGGCTCGCCCCCAGCTGACCGCTTTCCTCCAGAATGACCCGTGACGTGCGTCCAACGCACGTCACGGGTCATTCTGGAGAGGGGGGTCAGTTGGCTTCGGCGTTGATCGGGCGACCGCAGGTGTTGCCGACGGGGGCGTGAGCGAAACGGCCCGCAATCCAGTCGATGGCCTTGTCCTCGCCTAGCGATTCGGTGAGGACGTGGTTGGCGTAGGAGGCGTTGTAGCGGGCATAGGTCACCGGAACCTTGCGGGTGCAGTAGTCGGCAACCAGCCGGTCGACCACGCCGGCGGTGCCGATGTCGTCATGCGCGCCCTGGAACAGGTACAGCGGCGATTTCGGAGTGCCGTAGCGCCCGGCTTTGAGGGTGTCGAGGACCTTCACGATCTTCGGCAGGCCCATGACCCACTCACGGTTGACCGTCCTGTCCTGGACAGTATTTCCGGCATACGTGGCCAAGATCTGCACCTGGCACATCTGCGACACCGCTGGATACAGGCTCTTGTCGGCGAACAGCGCCGGGATGTTCAGCTCTGGGTAGGCCCGGGCGATCCCGAACGACGACGAGTACTCGATGCCCGCGAACGGGCCGCCGTTGATCAGCGCCGCGGTCAGTCCCATGTCGCCGGGCAGGCCGCCCGCCGCGGAGCCGACCAGGTTGAGCTCGGGCGCGTACTTCGGCGCCAACTCCGCGGCGAACTCGGTGGCCCGCGCTCCGCCGGAGTAGCCGAGCAGCGCCACCGGCGTCTTCGCGCCGATCAGCCCGGCAGGCGCGAAGTTCTCCGCCGCCCGAATGCCGTCGAGGGTGTCGCGGCCTTCGACGAACCCGGCGGCGAACTGGTTGTCGGGACCGAGGTAGTCCGAGATCACCGTGGTCCAGCCGCGGTCGATCAGCTTCGCGGCGTTCAACATCTCCGCGATCATGCCGGTCGGCCCTTCATAGACCTGCCCCATGCGCAACTGGTAGGACGGGTTGCAGCGACTGTCGAGCGCGTCGATCCACGGCTGGAACGACATCAACTTCGGCGGACCCGCCTGGCGCGCAGGCCGGATCAGCGTCGCGATCGTGGTCCACGGCTTGCCCTTGGTGTCCTCGCTGACGTACTTGAGCTGCCACGCGCTGAACGGCGTCGACGTCGGAATGCCCGTCACGGTCACCGGACGGCTTGCGATCACCTGCCCGGGGCGGGCGCCCTTCAGCGAATGCGGCTGAGCGTAGAAGGGGTCCTGCGCCGGGACAGGCGGCAGCGGCTCGGCGACCGCGCGCTCCGCCGCGGGCCCCGAGAGCCCCACTGTCAGCACCGCAAACCCCAGCAGAACAGCACAAATAAGACTGGTCCGTTTCATGACCGGGAGAATACCTCCAGAACGACCCATGGAGTGCGTTGGACGCACGTCACGAGTCATTCTGGAAGATGTTGTGATGCCCGGGAACTCGATGCACGCGGCAGCCGACCTACTTCACAGCGCGCGCAGTGGTCGCGTCGCCGCATGAGATCGGAAGGGTGCGTCATGGTCGAAGAGGTGTACGGGGTCACGGGAATGGTGTGCGGGAATTGCGCGCAGCATGTGACGGTCGCGGTCGAGAAACTGCCGGGTGTGGCCGGGGTCGACGTCGACGTGGAGCAGGGGCGAGTCACCGTACGCAGCGGAGCCGCCCTGGCGACGTCCGACGTCCGCGCCGCCGTCGAAGCGGCCGGCTACAAGCTGACCAGCGCCTGAGTGAGCGCTTGAGAACGTCCAGAACGACCGACGGAGTGCGGTGGGCGCCCCTCACGGGTCGTTGTGGCTAGGTTGCAACACTCCGGAATGACCCATGACGTGCGTCCAACGCACCTCACGGGTCATTCTGGAGGGTTGAAGCCCGGTTCGTCGTCGTAGACGGTGACGCGCCACGACTCGGCCGGTTCGTCGGAGGGGTTGTGCAGCGAACGGTGTGCCAAGGCGATGTTGTCCCAGATGAGCAGGTCACCGACGTCGAAGGTTTGCAGGTGGATCGCGGGGTGCTCGGTGGTCTCGTCGAGTTGCCCTGCGGCGGAAAGCAATTGCTTCAGCAAGTCAGGACGTCGCCTGCCGTCGGCGTCTTCGACGGCCTCGGTGCCGCCTTCGGTCACATACAGCACGCGTTCCCCGGTGCGAGGGTGTCGCAACACCGTCGGCCGCCGGACCGGTGGTGTGCGGGCGTCGATTTCGGCGATGACGTCGCCGATCGGGCGGTAGACGTCGTCGGGGCGAATCTTGAATTTTCGCCGCGGGGAGTGGATCGCTTCCGTGTCGGCGGCGGCAGCCGCCAGGTCGGGGTCGAGCCGTCGATACGCCTGCACGAGGTCGATGAACAAGGTGCCGCGGCGTTCTTTCGGGACCCGGCGCGGCGAGATGATCGTCAGGTCGAACGGCCGCGGCATGAATTCGTAGTCCGAGTGCCAGAACTGACCCGTCTTCGGGACCCCCAGCCTGCGCCCGCCGGTGGCGACGTTGGAGGAGACGAAGACCTCCGGCACGTCCGGATGCCGGTAGACGGGTTCGTAGTACGTCTGCGGAGCGCCCAATAGTCGCCCGAACTCCAGGAGGCCGGCCGGGTCGTGGTGCTGGTCTTTGAGGAGCACGATCCGGTGGCGGTAGGCCGCCTGCTTCAGCCGCCGGACATCACTGTCCGAGGACGGATCGAAACCCTCTGCTACCACGCCCATTCCGGGCTGCGGACTGATCTTCATGCGACTTCTCCTCCTGCCGAACGACTTCGAACGCGCACCGGACGAGGCGCGGCGTTCCCACGACAGGTCGGGCAGAACACGTCCCGAGTTCCCCGGCGTCGGCAGGTGTGACGTTGCAAACCTCCTGAATGACCCGTGACGTGCGTCTGACGCACGTCACGGGTCATTCAGGAGGTTCTCTCACACGTTCCAAGCGGTGCGCGTGCCAACTCTGTTGTCGTCACGACGATTTCGGATCGCCGGGAACTCCGGGCGCGGACGGCCCGACAAACCGTATCGACGATGTTGCGGACTGGAAGGCGTTGACGATGATGACACCCGATCGGAATCCGACTATCGAGGGTGCGGACATCGCCCACGACGCGGATCTGCTCGGCGAGGTGTTGCAGTGCTACCGGCCTGTCGCCCGCTATCTGCGGAGCATGACCCACCGCGTCGAAGGCAACAGAGTCGTCGGGGATGCGGAGCTCGCGATCGAGCAGTCCTGCTACATCGACGACACCGGCCACCTCAACGCCGTCGACGCGCTGATCGGCTACAACCAGATGGCGTATTACACGATCGCGTCGCTGGTGCGGAACTCGGTCGGACCGGTATTCGGCGACTGGTCGATGGCCGACTTCCACCGGCGCCACCTGTCGGACATGGTCATCGCGGACACCCGCTTCGAGTTCCGACGTCCCGTCGACGCGCGTCGCTTCCGCGCCCAGCTGGTGTTCGACAGCATCGAGCCGTACCGTTCCGGATCCGCGGAGCGCATCGCGCTGCGGACCTCGGTCGCCTTCGGCAACGACACCCTGGGCGGCTGTCGCGGCGACGTGCGCGTGGTGATCGTCGACAGCGCCCAGCTGGGGACCCGGTGACAGCGGCCGGAAGCCGCACCGTCGCGAATCTGCTGGACGCCCACGTTCGAGATTCGCCGGGGCGGCCCGCCCTGTACTGCGGCGACCGCGCCATGACGTTCGCCGAGCTCGACGCCGCCGCCGACCGGATCGCCGCGGCGCTGGCCGCCGCCGGGGTGCGTCCCGGCGACCGCGTCGCCCATCTCGGCGCCGAGTCGGTCGACTTCTACGCGGCGCTGGTCGGCTGCGCACGAGCCGGCGCGGTGTTCGTGCCGATCAGCAATCGGCTCGCCGGCGACGAGATCGCCTACATCCTCGCCGATTCCGGCGCCGCACTGCTGCTCGCGGATGCGGAGCTCGCGCCCGACCGCGCCGGCGCACCCTCGGCGGTGCGGATGCTCGACGGCGACTTGACCGGGTGGTACGGGGCATTCCCCGCGGTCCGGCCGCCGCACCGGGCCGCGGCCGACGACGCGGTGGTCCAGCTCTACACCAGCGGCACGACCGGCCGCCCCAAAGGGGTGGTGTTGGCGCACCGGAGCTTCTTCGCGGTGGAGGCGGCGTTGCGGGAGGCGGGCCTGGACTGGCTCGACTGGCGCACAAGCGATGTCGGGCTGGTCGGGCTTCCCGGCTTCCACATCGGCGGAATGTGGTGTGCGGTACAGGCTTTGCTGGCCGGTGCGACAACCGTGACGATGCCGCGCTTCGACGCGGCCGACGCGGTGGCGCTGGTGTCGGCGCGCGGGGTGACCGTGGCGTGCATGGTGCCTGCAATGGTGCAGTGGGTGCTGGCCGAACCGGCCGCCGACTCGGCGGCGTTGGCGTCGATCCGGCGCATCGTCTACGGCGGCGCCCCGATGCCCGAAGCCGTGCTGACGCAGGCGGAGTCGGTGATCGGCTGCGAGTTCGCCCAGATCTACGGCCTGACCGAGACGGGCAACACCGCGATGTGCCTGTCCCCCGCGGATCATCGCCGGGGCGGGACTCTGCTGCGGTCGGCAGGCCGCCCGTATCCCGGGTTCGCGGCGAAGGTCGTCGGCCCGGACGGCGCTGCGCTGCCGACCGGTCAGATCGGCGAGGTCTGCCTGCACACCCCGGCACGCATGCTCGGCTACTTCGCCAATGCCGACGCCACCGACGCCGCTGTCGTGGACGGCTGGATCCGCACCGGCGACGCGGGCTCGCTCGACGCGGACGGTTACCTCTATCTCAGCGACCGCATCAAGGACCTGATACTCGTGGGCGGCGAACACGTCTACCCCGCCGAGGTGGAACGCACGCTGCGCGAACACCCCGCCGTCGCCGACGCCGCCGTTGTCGGCGCCCCGGACCCGCAATTCGGCGAACTGGCGCACGCCGTCGTCGTGGCCCGGCCCGGCGCCGCCGTCACCAGCACCGAACTGCTCGCCTTCGCCGGGCGCCGCCTGGCCGCCCACAAAGTGCCCGCCACCTTCGAGTTCAGCGCGGCGCTGCCGCGCAACGCGAGCGGCAAAATCCTGCGCCGCCGCCTGCGCGAGGGCGTCGCCCGTCGCCCGGACAGGTCGCGCGAACCGGCGGCGTTGACCGCAACTCAGCTCGCCTACTGGATCGGCCGTCGACCCGACCTCGCGTTGGGCGGCGTCGCGCCCTGGTGTTATGTCGAGATCGACCGCGCCGCAGGGAAACTGGTCACCGGCGATCCGGCCGCCGAGATCGCGGCATTGCAGACAGCCTGGAACCGGCTCATCGCCGACCACGACATGCTGCGGCTCACGGTCGCCGACGACGGCAGCGCGCACGTCCCGCCGTCTCGACCGGAGTACCGGATCGGCGTGACCGACCTGCGCGGACTGCCGGACCACGAAGTCGCGGAAGCACTCTCGGGTCTGACGGCGGACAAGTCCCACCAGGTCCTCGACCCGGCCGTCTGGCCGCTGTTCGACATCGCGGCGGCCCTGCTGCCCTCGGGCGGGCTGCGAATCTTCCTCGGGTTCGACATGATCGCGACGGACGTGCCGAGCTGGGCCCTGCTCATGCGACAGTGGCGCGATCTGACGGAACGCCCCGACGCATACGCCGCCCAACCTCCGTCAACCGACATCCAGAATGACCCACAAGTTGCGCTGAACGCACGTCATGGGTCGTTCTGGACAGCAGCACACCCGCTCAGCCGCATCGACCGCGACCGCCGCTACTGGCAGGCCCGAATTCCCACGCTGCCGCCCGGCCCGGCACTCGCCTGGGCCCACCCCCTCGATCGCCTGCACAGTGAACAGTTCCGCCGGCGTGAAGTCGCGCTGTCCGCGGAACAGTGGTCCGCGCTGCGCGCGGAATGCGGTTCCCGCGGCCTGCACCCGCGCGCAGTGCTCGTGGCGGCGTACGGGCTCGTGCTCAACCGCTGGGGCGCGAGCGACCCGTTCTGTGTCAACACCGTCGTCTTCGACCGCGCCGACCACATTCCCCAGTCGGCCGTGGGCGACTTCAGCATCGCCTCACTCACGCAGCTGCCGCCCCCGAGCGCCTGGCGCAGTTTCGCCGACCTTGCGCACGCCGTGCACGACCGAATGGCAATCGACCTGGCGCACAGCGCCTATGGCGGCGTCGAAGTCCAGCAGGCGATGGGAGCTGCCGCGCCCCGCTACCCGGTCGTGTTCACCGACTGCACCGGACTGGCCGCCGCCGACCCCGTCGCCTGGCTCGGCGCCGAGGTGCACGCGGTGTCGCAGACCCCCCAGGTCGTCCTCGACTGCATGGTCTGGGACCGCGCCGACGGCGGCCTGCGGTTCATCTGGGATGCCGTGGACCGCGCGCTGCCGGACGGTTTCGTGCCCGGGATGGCCGCGGCCTACGAGCGCCTGCTGACCGCGTTGACCGATGCCGCGTCGTGGCAGCGTGAGGAATTGGGCGCCAATCCCTTCTTCGAGCCGGTCTCCGTCCTCGAACCGCAAGCCCGCCCCGACACCGGTCCGCTGCTGGCCGATCCGCAGCGGCTCCGGTCCCGCATCGACCCGGACGCGGTCGCGGTCACCGGCGCGTCGCGCCTCCTCACCCACGGGGAACTGGCCGACCGGTCCACCGCGATGGCGGCGGCCCTGCTGCGCGGCGGGGTCGCTCCCGGCGATCGCGTGGCTGTCGTCGCCGGCCGCTCGACCGCGCAGATCGCGGCGTGTTACGCCGTGCTGGCCGCGGGGGCCGCGTTCGTTCCGCTCGATCCGGGCTGGCCCGCAACCAGAATCGCCGCGGCCTGCCGCCGCGCCGAGGTGCGCCACGCGCTGACGGCCGGAGGTCCCCCGGCCTCGCTGTCGCCGTCGATCACGGCCATTGATGTAGACCAGTTGTTCGAAACGGCTGCCACCGAGCCGGTTCCGGCCGCGGCGCGGCCTACCGACTTGGCCTATGTCATCTTCACGTCGGGTTCGACCGGGGAGCCCAAGGGCGTGGCGATCGACCATGCCGGCGCGCGCACGACCATCGACGACATCAACGACCGCTTCGGGATCGGGCCAGCGGACCGGGTTTTGGCGTTGTCGGCGCCGACATTCGACCTGTCCGTCTACGACGTGTTCGGCCTCGTGGGCGCGGGCGGCGCGATCGTGCTGCCTGAGGCGGCGCAGGCGTCCGATCCGGCGGAGTGGATCGACCTGATCGCCGAACACCGTGTCACGGTGTGGAATACCGCGCCCGCGGTGGCGCAGATGCTGGTCGAGTACGCCGAGCACGACCCGGCCGCGTTGGATCGGCTGGCATCGCTGCGGTTGATGCTGCTGTCCGGAGACTGGATTCCGCTGACCCTGCCGCAGCGGTTACACGCCATGCTGCCCGGGCTGCGGGTCGTGTCGCTGGGCGGGGCGACCGAGGCGTCGATCTGGTCCATCTGCTACCCGGTCGACCACGTGGATCCCGGCTGGCACAGCATTCCGTACGGCCGCGCTCTGCGCGACCAGTTCTTCCTCGTCCTCGACGAGGCAGGCGCGCCGTGCCCGGTCGGCGCGGCCGGCGAGCTGCACATCGGCGGCGCCGGTCTCGCCAGGGGCTACGCGGGTGACGACGCACAGACCGCACAGCGATTCGCCGCACACCCTCGGTTCGGCGAACGGCTTTATCGCACAGGCGATCTGGGCCGCTGGCGACCCGACGGGACGATCGAGTTCCTCGGTCGCACGGACCGCCAGCTGAAAGTGCTCGGCCACCGCATCGAGCCCGGCGAGATCGAAGCGGTCCTGAACGCACTGCCGCAGATCCGGCAGTGCCTCGTCGTCGGACACCGCGGCAAGGACCAGAGCCCCCGGCTGGTGGCCTACCTCGTCGGACCCGCAACGCCCGCGGACCTGAAATCGGTCACCGCCCGCGCGCACGAACAGCTGCCCGCCTACATGACACCCGCCCGGTGGGTGGTGCTGGACGAGCTGCCGCTGACATCGAACGGCAAGATCGACCACGCGGCCCTCCCCGACCCTTTCGCCGCCGAGCCGACCTCCCGCCCGTTGACCAGTGCGGAACAGTGGGTGGCCGCACTGTGGGGCGAGCTGCTCGACGCCGAGATCACCACCCCGGACGCCGACTTCTTCGCATTGGGCGGGCACTCGGTGCTGGCCACGCGCATGGTGCACCGCGTGCGGACCGAGGGACACCCGCAGATCGGTCTGCGCGACGTCGCGGCCAACACCACCGTCGCCGCGTTCGCCGGCCTGCTCGCCCAGCGGCGCCCGACCGGGCGGCGCGTCGCCGCCGAACCACGCCCGGCCCCGGCCCGGGCGGTTTCGGGACAGCCGTTCCCGCTGACCCGGGTACAGCACGCCTACCTGCACGGCCGCGGCGACGGCAGCCCGGCATGCTACGTCTTCCACGAATTCCACTGCACCGACCTCGATCTCGACCGGTACGAGCAGGCATGGAACCTCGT
>JABFVX010000428.1 GCA_013362555.1 Mycobacteriaceae bacterium | reverse complement strand
CACCGACCGCGACCTTGTACTGCTTTCCGCCGGTCTTGACGATCGCGTACGTTGCCATCGGACGGCTTCCTCCACTCAATGCCATAGTTCATGCTCGCGCCAGGTCGAAACGCGACCGGACGCGACTGGTCTGTTTGGTTGCTGTCGGAGTCCTGACTTGCGGGCACCCTCGGGGCGCGACATGACGCCGCCGCCGGACAGCGACCGACCTAGGCTACCAGAGCCCCACTCACCTCCCCAAAAGGGCTCCCCCACGACGCAGTGTGGCGCATATGGTGTGGCCATGAATGAGGTACCGGCGGTACGCGGCGGCGTCGCCGAGGTCGGCGACGTTCGCCTTGCGTACGAGGATCTCGGCAATCCGGACGATCCGGCGATCGTGCTGATCATGGGGTTCGCCTGCCAGCTCACGGCGTGGCCGGACGAGTTCTGCGCACTGCTGGCGAACGCCGGGTACCGGGTCGTCCGGTTCGACAACCGCGACATCGGGCTGTCGACCAAGATCAAGGCCCGGGTCGGCGGGGCACTGGCGCCGCGGATGCTGCGCTACTGGGCGGGCAGGCCGAGCAGCGTGCCCTACACCCTGCCGGACATGGCGGCAGACACCGTCGGCCTTCTCGACTGCCTGGGCATCGAGTCCGCTCACGTGGTGGGCGCCTCGATGGGCGGCATGATCGCCCAGATCCTCGCGGCCGAGCACCCGCGGCGGGTGCGCTCGCTCGGCATCCTGTTCTCCAGCACCAACCAGCCCTTCCTCCCCCCGCCGGACCCGCGCGCCCTGGCCGCGCTCATCGCCAAACCCCGCGGCCCGGGCCGCGAACAGGTCGTCGACATGCTGGTCAAGTCGTACCAGGCCATCTCGAGTCCGAAGTACCCCGAGCCGGAAGCCGTCGTCCGGGCGCAGATCGCGGCAGGCTACGACCGCAGCTACCATCCCGCCGGGGTGATCCGGCAACTCGCCGCCGCCATGGGCACCGGCAGCCTGCTCCCCTACACCCGCCGCATCACCGCGCCCACTGTCGTTCTGCACGGCAAGTCCGACCCCCTGATCCGACCCGCCTGCGGCCGCGCCGTCGCACGCGCCATCCCGAACGCCGAAATCCACCTCATATCCGGCTGGGCCCACGACCTGCCGCCCCAACTCCACGCCACCCTGACCGCTTTCCTGCTCGCCAATATGTCCTAGAGCGTGTCTGAGGCTGGGTTGAAACCTCCAGAATGACCCGTGAAGTGCGTTGGATGCACGTCATGGGTCATTCTGGAGGATTTGCAACCGAGTGACACGGTCTAGCCGATGGTGGCGCTGAGGTCGGGGAGCATGACGTTGACGGCCTCGGCCCAATTGATCCAGTTGTGGATTCCTGCGGGCGGGAAGTACCAGCGGACGTTGCGCATACCCAGGGCGCGGGCGCGGACCTGGAACGAGCGGGTCTGGATGTCGGCGAGGAACTCGAGGCCCGCGCCGGAGAGATCGACGGCCGCGTTGGCCGACAGCGTCGGCAGGTCGGCGAGACCGGGAACCCCGTTGCCGCCGGCGATGAACAGCCGAGTGTTGTTGGCTTTCAGACGGGACGCGAACACGAACGGGTCGTGGCGGCGCCAACGCGGGTCCCAGGGCGGGCCGAACATGCTGTCGGAGTTGAACAGTCCCGCGCTCAGCATCGCCAGCCGAATCGCCTCGGGCGAGGTGGGCGCGGACAGGTTCAGGAATCCGGACAGCGACGCGGCGAAGCTGAACTGGTCGGGGTGGTAGGCGGCGAGGGTGAGCGCGGCGCTGCCGCCCATCGACGGGCCGAATACGCCGTTGCGAACGGGACTGAACTGCAACCGGTCTCGCAGTGCGGTCGGCAGTTCGCGGGTGAGAAAAGTCTCCCAGCGGTAGGCGACCCCTTGGCGGTTGAGGTTGCTCGGCCCGATCCAGTCGGCGTAGAAACTGGACCGCCCGCCGACCGGCATGACGACATTGATGCCCGCCGCGGTGAGCACCTGGGCCACCTCGGTGTCGATCTCCCAGCCGTTCAAGTCGTTTCGGGCGCGCAGGCCGTCAAGCGCGTAGACCACGCGGTGGGTGTTGCCGTCCGCGGCCCGGAACACCCGCGACTTGACCGGCCCCATCGCGGAGTCGACCCAGAAGTCGACGCCCGCGGGCCAGAACTGCGCCGCCGCCCGCGGCGCGGACGCCGTCGCGGCCAGCGGCCACAGCAGTGCGGCCACGACAAGTGCAAGGACCCGGCGCATGTGCATCAGCCTA
>JABFVX010000056.1 GCA_013362555.1 Mycobacteriaceae bacterium | reverse complement strand
ACCTCGATACCGTGTGCGGGGTTTTCCGCGCCAAGGGCGGAGTGCACCAGCTGCCGGTGGCGCTCGCCGCGGCTGCCGGAAAACACGGCGTCGACTTCCGCTACAACACGACGATTACCGGCACGGAGCGGACGAGATCCGGTCGCGTGAATGCCGTCGTCACGGCCGAGGGCGAGCGGATCGAGGCGGACGCGGTGGTGTTCACCTGCGACCCCGGACTTGCATATCCACTGCTCGGGCGGCCGACGCCGCGCCTGACGTACTCGCCGTCGTGCTTTCTCATGCTCGCGGGCGTCGCCGGACCGCACGGGGTGGGCGCCCACCACAATCTGCATTTCGGCGACGCGTGGCGCACGACGTTCGACGAGATCATCACCCAGGGCAAGACGATGAGCGATCCGTCGTTCCTCGTGACGGTGTCCAGCCACGGCGATCCGACCATGGCGCCCGCGGGCAAGCACAGCTATTACGTGCAGTTCCCGGCGCCCAACACGGCCGCCTCGGACCTGGACTGGTCCACCTTCGCCGCGCCGTACCGGGACCACGTGGTGGCCACCTTGGAGCGCAGGGGCTACGCGAATATCGGTTCCGCCATCGAGTTCGAGGAAATCACTACGCCGTTGGATTGGCGTCGCCGCGGGAACCCTGCAGGCACCCCGTACAACGCCGCCCACACGTTCTGGCAGACCGGGCCGTTCCGCACGTCGAATCTCGTCGGCCGGAATGTCGTGCTGGCCGGGGCAGGCACGCATCCCGGCATCGGCGTGCCGATGGCCATGCTCAGCGGAAAGCTCGCGGCCGCACGTATTCTCGGAGTCGACCGTGCGTGAGAACGCAATGCTGAAGGCGGCGGGCATCACCGACCCGACCCTGCAGACCGCGTACCGGACATGCCGGGTCCTGCACGCTCGCCACGGTCGCAGCTATTACCTGGCCACGCTGTTGCTTCCGCGGTGGAAGCGCCCGTATGTGCACGCGCTGTACGGTTTCGCCCGCTACGCCGACGAGATCGTCGACAACGGCAGTCCCGAGACGCGCGCGCAAGAGTTCGCCGCGTGGCGCGACCGGGCGATCGCCGGGCTGCGCGGTGACGACGCCACCGACGCGGTCGCCACCGCGCTGCGCCACACGATGCGGCGGTGGGACATACCGATGGCGCATGTCGAGGCGTTTCTGGCATCGATGGCGGCCGACTTGACGGTTGCCGACTACCCGACCTACGACGACCTGCGCCAGTACATGTACGGATCGGCGGCGGTCATCGGACTGCAGATGCTGCCGATTCTCGAGCCGCTCACCGACGAGGCGCGGGAACCCGCCCGGGCGCTGGGTGAGGCCTTCCAGCTGACGAACTTCATCCGCGATGTCGGCGAGGACTTGGAACGCGGCCGGATCTACCTGCCCGCCGAGGACCTCGGCCGGTTCGGCGTCACTCGTGAGAGCATGTCCGCGGGGCAGGCCGGAGCCGAGTTCAAAGATCTGCTGCGCTTTCAGATAGCGCGGGCCCGGAGGCTCTACGAGGTTGCCGCCGAAGGCATTCCGATGTTGCATCCGAGCAGCAGGCCGTGTATCGAAGCGGCGTTCGCGTTGTACGGCGGGATCCTGCGTGCGGTGGAGGAAGCCGACTACCGTGTGCTGGATCGGCGGGTCGGCGTCGGGGTGCCTGACAGGATCCGGCTGGTCAGCACCGCGTGGCGCCAGTCGCGGAGGTGGCGGTGACCGGACGCTACACAACGCTGCGGCACATCGAGAGCCTCGATCCGACCAGCGACTACACCGAGATCTATCGGCTGATGATCGCGTGGGAGTTCCCATGGGACATGGCTCGGGCGTTGAGTCTGGCCTTCCTTCGGTCCTTTGCCGTGCCGCGCATCAGCACGCTGTTATGCGAAGCGGGCATGGCCGACAGAACCGCCGAGTTCGTCAAGCGGTTCACGCTGTTGCTGGAGGAACCGGCCCGCACCGGGTTCGAGGGCGTCGCGAGCAGGCAGGCGATATCGGCCGTCAACCGGACGCACCGCGACTACCTCATCGACAACGATGACTTCCGTTACAGCTTGGCGACATTCGTCGTCTTTCCGGTCCAGTGGGTCAATCGGTACGGCTGGCGGCCGCTGAGCGAACACGAAGTGACCGCGACCGTGCACCACTACCGCACGCTCGGCAAGCTCATGGGCATTCGCGACTTGCCCGATTCCTACGCGGACTTCGCCGACCTCTGTGCCGCATACGAACGCGACCATTTCGCTCACTCCGAGAGCAACCGCAGGCTGCTCGAGGCGGCCCGCGCGGTCGCGCTCACGGGGTACCCGAAGGCGTTCGCCCCGATGGGCCGGATCATCGACGCGCTGATGGACCCGCCGATGGCGGCGGCCTTCGGGGTGCGGGCGCCTGCGGTGACGCGGACGGCGCTGCACACCGCACTGTTGGCGCGGGCGCGGATCGTGCGTCGGATGCCCCCGCGCCGCACCGCCAGTTACCGAGTCGCGAAGCCGGGATTCCTGTGAACATGCCGCACCCCTCCAGAACGACCCAAGGAGGGCGTTAGGCGCACTTCATGGGTCATTCTGGGCAACAGGAAGGACTGATACCGATGGCCATTCGGACTGTCACCGGTCGCACCGACCGGATCGTGGTGGTCGGATCCGGGTTTGCCGGACTCGCCGCGGCACTGCGCCTGGCGGGCTCCGGCAGACAGGTCACCGTCTGCGAGCGCTGGTCCGGGCCCGGCGGCAAAGCGCTTCCAGTGCTGGACGGCGGTTATGTGTTCGACGGCGGCCCAACGGTGCTCACGCTGCCGGAGCTGGTGGCCGACGCGATGCGGTGTGTCGGGGTGAACTTCGAAGACCGGGTGGAGCTCGTGCCGGTGGATCCGGTGTACCGCGCCGTGTACGCGGACGGGCAGCGACTCGACGTGATCGCCGACGAGGACCGGATGGCCGCGCAGATCGCCGGCGTGTGCGGTGCGCGCGAGGCCGACGGATACCGGCGCTACGTGGCCTTTCTGCGGCGGCTCTACGAGTGCGAGTTCCCGGCGTTCATCGACCGCAACATGGACGGCATGGGCAGGCTGCTCACCGCGGACCTGGCGAGGCTGATCGGAATGGGCGGCTTCCGGAGTCTGGAATCCAAAGTCGGCCAGTATCTCCGCGATCCCCGTATCCGGACGCTGTTCACTTTCCAGGCGCTCTACGCCGGGCTGTCGCCGGCGCGGGCACGCGCGCTGTACGGGATCATCGCGTACCTGGATACCGTCGCCGGGGCCTATGTTCCGCGGGGCGGCGTGCACCGGCTGCCCGCCGTGCTCGCCGAGGTCGCGGCCGACCACGGCGTCGAGTTCCGTTACGACACCGAGGTGACCGGGGTGCGCCGGGGCCCCGGCGGTCGAGTGGAGGCGGTCGTCACCTCGCAAGGAGAACAGATTGCGACGGACGCCGTCATCATCACCGCGGATCCGGGAGTCGCGTTCCCGGAGTTGCTGCACCGGCCGCCGCCCAGGGTGAATTACGCCCCGTCGTGTTTCGTACTACAGCTCGGCGTGCGCGGCGAGTTCGGGTTCGATGCTCACCACACCATGAATCTCGGCGGCTCGTGGAAGCGGTCCTTCGCTGAACTGCGCACCGACGGCAAAACAATGGGCGATCCGACTTTCCTGGTGAGTGTGGCGAGCAAGTCCGACCCGGCTCTGGCGCCCGCGGGCAGGCTCTCGATGTGCGTTCAGGTGCCGGTGCCGAATCTCGGCGCCGCGCTCGACTGGTCCGAACTCGCCGAGCCGTACCGGGACCAGATCATCGAGACGATGGAGAAGCGCGGATATTCGGGCATCGGCTCCGCCATCGAAGTCGAGCACATCCTCACGCCGCTCGATTGGGCGCAGCGCGGCAATCCGCTGGGTACGCCGTTCAGCGCGGCCCAGACTTTCTGGCAGACCGGGCCGTTCCGCACCTCGAACCTCGTCGAGGACAACATCGTGCTGGCGGGCGCCGGAACCCATCCCGGCACCGGCGTCCCTACCGCGCTGATCAGCGGAAAACTCGCCGCCCAACGCATAACCGGATGAATCCGCCGCCGTCTCGCCCACTGCGATTTCTTCCAGAATGACCCGTGACGTGCGCCTGACGCACGTCACGGGTCATTCTGGAAGGTTGGTTCGAGAATCTCGCGTTGCGGGACAAGCGCTTTCGAATGCCAGGCTGATCCGTCGGCGGGAACCGCGCAAAGCCGAGGCTAATGTAACGTGTTGCATGACAGCGGGCCTCAGTGCTCCGGCGTCGTCGAACCGAACCCCGAAAGAAGGGCACGATATAGTGCACCTGCGTGATGTTCCGAGCGGGCCCGGACGTTTGCCTGTACTTGGGCACGGTTGGCGAATGTGGCGCGATCCAGTCAAGTTCATGGTGGATCTGGCCGGTCTCGGGAAAATCGCGCGCGCCGACATCGGCACTCTCGTCGTCTACGTCATCACCGATGTCGAACTCCTCCATCGGGTATTGGTGGAGAACTCTGACGCATTCGAGCGCGGGCTCCTTTTCGAGCGCATCCAGCCCGTATTCGGGAAATCGCTGATTGTGGCGGACGGGCAGCAACACAAGGACCTTCGGCGCCTGCTGCAACCGGCGTTTCACCGCGCCGAGCTGGACAGCTACGCGCACATCATGAAGCGCAACGCGGACGCGCTGGCGAGCTCCTGGCAGCCGGGCCGGACTGTCGAGGTCGGTTCGGGACTGTTGGAGGTGGTGATAGCCAACCTGCTCGAATCCATGTTCTCGCACAAACCCGATGCCGAAGAGCTGCAACTCATCTCGGGTCTGGTGGCGGATATCGGCGCGGGCGCCATCGTGCGCAGCGTGCTGCCGAAGTGGCTGACGGGCATGCCGCTGCCGGTGAACCGCAGGTTCATGTCGGCCGGAGCGCAGCTGCGGAACTACTGCAGCGAACTGCTCGTCGGGCGCCGGGCAGCCGGTGACCGCCGCAACGACATGATCGACCTCCTGCTGGATTCCTCGGAGCACTACAGCGACGAGGTCCTGGTGGAACAGGCCATGACCATCCTCTTCGGCGGGGTCGACCCCTTGACCGCCACCCTGACGTGGGCCATGTACGAACTTTCGCGGCGTCCGGAGGTGGCGTCGAAACTGCAGCAAGAGATCTTGGCCGCAGGCGGACTCAGCCCGCGGGACCTCGACAAGCTCGACTACCTCAACCGTTTTCTGAACGAGGTCAGCCGGTTCCACTCGCCGCTGTTGCAGTCGCGACGCAGCCGCACCGAGGTCGAACTGGACGGCGTCACGTTCCCCGCAGGCACCAACATCGGCTACAGCATCGCGGCCATTCACCGCGACCCCCATATCTTCGCCGAGCCGAACACGTTCGACCCCGATCGCTGGTCGAGCTCCATGTCGAAGTGCCGGAGCTTCGTTCCGTTCAGCATGGGCAATCAGATGTGCATCGGCAACAACTATGCCTGGGTCGCCATGCAGACGACGCTGTACAGCCTGCTGTCGAAGTGGGAGTTCCAGCCCGCCGGCCCGGAAAAGGTGCGGCGGGCCCTGGGCCCGATTCCCGGGATGGAACGGCTTCTGCTCGAGGTTCGCCCGGTCTCCGGCTAGTCGTGCGGCCGAAAGCCGTTGCCACCCTTCCAGAATGACCCAGTGCGTGCGTTGGGCGCACGTCACGGGTCATTCTGGAAGTTTGGCGAGCGTCGCCCTGCGGCGGTGGGACAGCCGGCGCAGGATGATGGGCAGGACGGTCGCGATGATGAACAGGCCGGCGGCCACGAGGACGAAGTAGAGCAGCGATCCGTTGCGGCCGAAGCGGGGAAGAAAGGCGACTTCCTGGCCGGTCGCGGCGACGGCGTTGAGGAACGGGGCGTAAGCCTGCAGCGTGTACCCGCGGGGCAGCAGATTGATCGAGTTCTCTGCCACGTAGACCCAGAACAGCAGGACTGCGACGGCGGCGGACGGCGTGCGAATCAGCGACCCGGCCGCGACGCCCACTCCGCACGCCGCGAACGCATAGCTCGGGACGGTCCAGAGGAACCGGATGCCCGCGGAGTCGGTGATGTCCACGGCGCCGTAGAGATGCGGAAACTGGTGCGGCAGCGTGACCATGACGACGACCAGCAGGACAGCGGTCGAGACGGCCGCGACGGAGCCGTAGTAGATCCACCGGGCCAACGCGACCGTCCAGGTCCGGGGAAACAGGAACGCATTGAGATCGCTTGCCTGACCGCGCCATTGGGTGGCGTGCGCGTAGGCGGCGGTGACCATCATGACCGACACGGACAACGTGATCACCCAGTACACCGAGTTGCCGGTGGAGACCTCGGTGACGTGGCTCTCGCCGGGGAGGGTCGACAGCCGTTCCGCCACGGCGGCGATTCCGAAGGTGATGGCCAACGGCAGAGCGAAGGTGAGGGGCACGGCGGCAGACCACAGAAAGCTGCGCCCGGTGGTGCGGGTCCATTCCGCCGCGATGCCGCGGCGGATCAGGGTGGCTGGATTGGGGTTGTTCACGGGGCCGCGCCGATCGCGGGCTGGGCAGGCAGGCCTGCGATCCGCAGGTAGGCGTCTTCGAGTCTGGTCTCGCCGGAACCCAGGGTGTTCATGACCTGTGCGAACGGCTGGTCGGTCAGAATGCGCCCGCTTCCGAGGATGACGATGTGGTCGGCGTTGCGCTCGACCTCGTCGAGCAGGTGCGTGGCGACCAGGACGCACGTTCCGGCGTCGGCGAGGCGGCGCAGCAGGTCGCGTATCCAGCGGATGCCCGCGATGTCTAGGCCGTTCAGCGGCTCGTCGAGCAGTAACGTCCGGGGCTCGGACAGCAACGCGGCAGCGATGCCGACCCGCTGGAGCATGCCGAGCGAATAGTGCCCCAGTCTGCGGTCGGCGACCGGGACGAGCTCGACGATCTCTAGGACCTCGCCGACCCGGCTTGCGGGCAGTCCGCGGGCGCGGGCGATCCAGCGCAGGTGCCTGCGTGCGGTGCGGCGGGGGTCGAAGGCTCGGTAGTTCAAGTGCATACCGAGGGTCGCCGGCGTGGTGTGGTGCGCCCGGACGACGGTGTCGTCGACCCGGACGGTCCCGGCCGCGGGCGCGATGACGCCGCAGATGCACCGCAGCAGCGTGGTTTTGCCGGTGCCGTTGAGACCGATCAGATAGGTGAGCGCCCCGTCGGCCACATTCAGTTCGGGCACGTCGAGGACCGTCACGCCCGAGTAGCCCAGGGCAAGGTCGCGGACCTCGATCACAGCGCTCGCAGGCGTCCAAGATGACCCGTGACGTGCGTTGGATGCACGTCGTGGGTCATTCTGGAGGTCTTAGAAGTCGCAGGCAAGCGCCAGCCCCACAGCCTTGACGCCCTCGCACACGGAGCTGTTCGACAGCTTCCAGACGCCGTCGATGCGCTTCCAGACCACGCGTGCGACGAGACCCGGCCGGCCGGCCGACTTGCTGTGCAGCATGGCGGTGTGCACGTTGCCGTTGTGGGTCTCGGGGCCGGTGACATCGTTCGACCCGAGCGGGGCCCGGAACAGGCCGGTGTTGTAGAGCGTGCGCGCAACAACGACCGCGTCGCTGCCGCCTTCCATATTGGCGGCCTTGGCGGCGTCGGAGGCGGGCGTTTCGATCAGGAACGCGACCTGAGCGTCGAGGTCTGCCAGCGTGGGGACCTCGCGGGTGATGAGGAACTCGCCGCGAGCGGCGGCGGCCGGGGCATTGGCAATCGAGGCGCCCGTCGCGACCACGGCGGCCGCGGCGATCGTCGACACGACGCCGGCAACAGTTTTGAGAGTCTTCATTGTTTCATCCTGTGTTCGACCGGGACAGCGCCTGAGGCGCTCGAATATGCAGGCGGCCAACAACAAATTTGCGCCTTCAGCCTACTCTTGTTCACGTCGGTTCCTCAGCGTTTGCGGCCGATCGCGCCGAGCATGACCATTCGGGTGCTCGGCAGGTCGGAGCGGAGCCACTGCTGTACCGGCACTACCCCGGGTTCGAGCAGCTCGAATCCGTCGAGGAACGCCGTTGTCTGTGCGGTGGACCGAAAGTCGACCTGGGCCGCACTGCCGCGGGTGTTGGCGAGGACTTTGAGCACCTCGGGGTCGGAGTCGCTGGAGCCGTGCGTGATCGACAGGAGACTGCCCGGAGCCAGCTGATCGCGGAAGGCGGCGATGATATCGGCGGGGTTTTCGTGGTCCAGCACGTAGTGCAGCACGCTGATCATGGAGACGGACACCGGTTCGGTGAGGTCGATCAGCGCGCGGTCCTGCAGCTGGTCGAGGATGTCCTGCGGACGGCGAACGTCGCCGAGCAGCGCCGCGACCCCGGGCACGCCGGTGAGCGAGTTGCAGTGGGCGTGCACAACCGGGTCGTGGTCGACGTAGACCACCCGAGCCGACGGCTGGATCTCTTGCGCCACCTCGTGCACGTTGGGCGAGTTCGGGATGCCCGAGCCCAGATCGAGGAACTGGCGGATGCCTGCCTCAGCGGCCCGCTCGACCGCCTTGAGCATGAAGGTGCGGGTGAACCAGACCAGCGTCCGCATCTCGGGCGCCTCGGCCAGCAACTGATCGGCCAGACCACGGTCGGTTTCGTGACTGTCCTTTCCGCCCAACAGGTAGTCGTATACCCGCGCGGAGTTGAACTCGACCGGGTCGAACGGTCGCGGCGTTCGGTTGTCCTCCGACACAGGCCCTTCAGCTCCTTCGACCACAGGTGTAACGGTATACCGATCACTACGTCATATGCGTGCCTTGCCCGAGATTCGTCGCGGATCCTGTGGCCCGCTCGCTGCCTCCGGGAAGCGCCGCACAGCCGACCCGTATAGGGCTCGTCGACGAACCATGCTCCAACACAACATGTTCCAACGCAATACGACAGTTCTACCAGCACCCGCTCCCTAGCGTCGCCGCTGGTCGGGTCGCGGTGTCATTGACCTGTCTCCGCCAAGGCGACCGCATGCGCCACCGCGGACTGCGCCCGCTCGACGGTCGCATAGCGGCCCAGGCCGCACGGGGCCGCGACGTCCACCGGGCCGCCGTAGGCCGACTCCGCCGCCGCCAGCGCCTCTCGCGCCTGGGCGAGCGGCTGCTCCTCGTGCGCCATCCCGGCGATAACACGGGTGGCGGCAGGCAGTTCCAAGCGTGCCAGGGGTGCGTAATACCGCGGCCGGACCGGCGCCCGGCGGCCGTCGCCGACGGGCATGTGGACGAAATCGAGGTGCCTGCCCGCGGGCCAGTACCGCGCTATCGCGTTGGCGAGGTCGACCACGGCGGCCGTCGATCTCGGCGCCACCACGGGCTTGTCGTCGAGACTCCCGTAGCACAGATGCACCCCGAAATGGGCGTCGTGGGGCGCACGTGCGACGAGGCGGGCGATCGCTCGACCCGCCAGGGCCGCCGGGCCCCGCCGCAGGCCCGCGGGCGTCCGCGCGCAGACGAGGGTCTCCGCGGCCAGTTCGAGCTGGAATACGACCTTGTCCCGCAACGGCTCGTGGATGCGGACTATCTCCCGGACGGTGGCGTCGACCAGCGGGCGGTAATAGGGGAAGCGCCGGTCGCCGCGGCCTGCCGAGCCTCGACGCCACGTCAGCGTTCGCGCGTCGAAGGCGATGAAGCCGATGACGAAGGGCGTCGGTATCCCCACCTGCAACCGCAGTTCGGGATCGGTGCGGTGCGCGGCGATCAACGCGGGCATGGCGTCCGTGGCCTCATTCGCGTAGCCGAGCGCGGCGTCGATGTCGGCTTCGGTCAGCGACCGGCCCGCCCGCAGCCGGAAGGTGTCGCGAGACCGCAGCGTCGACCAGTCCCCGCGGCGCACCGGCTCCAGCGCCGAGACGTCGTTGAACCGGTCGATGATGTGCCTGATGTACCACTGGGCGCGATACGGATCCGCTTCACCGCCCGGAACCAGGCCGTCCAGGTGTTCGCCTGCGGTGTCGACGGCGAACGCCATTGCCTTCTCGGGACTGTCCAACTGCGCGGGCAAACTGCCCACGAAATGAACTCGACGCTTGGGCTGCACGGCGCCAGTCTTACACACCGACCGCCCCCGACACGCCCGAGATCCTCCAGAACGACCCATTGAGTGCGCTCAACGCAACTCACGGGTCATTCTGGAGGAAAGTGTCACTGGCACAGCGGCATTTGCAGGCAATCACACGGGTTTGCGGCCGAGGCCCACCAGGAAGACGACCGGACCGGCGGAGGCCTCCGGGTCGAGCCACGTTTCGACCGGGACGACGCCGGGGGCGAGCACGTCGAAGCCCTCGAAGAACGCCCGGACCGCGGCCGGCGAACGATAGGCGAACTGGGCGGGCGTGCCCCGCGAGTATTCGGCGAGTTCCTGCACCGCGGGATGGGTGTCGTCCGTGGCGTGGGTCAGCAGCAGGTAGCTGCCGGGCGCCAACTCGTCGCGGAGCCGGGCCACGATGTCGTGCGGGTGTTCCTCGTCCATCACGAAGTTGACGACACCGGCCAGCACGATCGCGGCCGGTTCGGCGAAATCGACCAGCTCGTCGGCGCGCAGCCGGTCGATGAGCTCGTCCGGCCTGCGCAGGTCGGCGAACATCGGTGTGACGCTGGGCAACCCGGCCATGGACGCCATGCTGTGCGCGTGCACGACAGGGTCGTTGTCGATCGACACCACCCGAGCGTCCGGATGGATCGCCTGCGCGATCTCGTGTACCGCCGGGGAGATCGGCATGCCCGCGCCGATGTCGATGAACTGCCGCACGCCCGCCTCCGCGGCCGCCCGCGTGCCTCGCAGCGCGACCTCGCGGTGCGCGGCGGCGGTCGCGTGAATCTGGGGCGCGATCGCCTGCATCTGCTCGGCCTGGGTGCGGTCGGCGGTGTGGTAGTTGTCCCCGCCGATGAAATAGTCGTATACCCGGGCCGCATTGGGGACGTTCGCGTCGACGCCCTGGTGTGTGCGCTCGATGTTGGACACCAAACCTCCTGACAGCTAGCGCTAATGCTAACGCCGGGGCCGGGTGCGGGCGAGTGCCGGGGTCGGCGCGGTGACCCCGTCGAGTGCACGGATCAGCGGGGTTTCGACGGCCGAGCGCCACACGAACGCCCAGCGGCATTCCGGCCCGTCCGACATCGGCACGTAGGAGATGCCCGGCCGCGAGTAGTAGTCGACGCAGTGTTCCTGTACCAGGGAGACCGCGCGGCCCGCGGCGATCGTGGCGAGCATCTCCTGGAAGGTGTGCACGCGCGGTCCCCGCTTGATGCTGCGACCCGACGGCGTGCGCGGCGGGATCAGCTCGTCGGCCCAGTAGCCGGGTGCGCCGGTTCCGATGTCGCAGAAGGTCTGATCGCTGAGGTCGTCCATCGTGACCGCGGCCCGGCGGGCCAGCGGGCTCCCGCTCGCCACCGCCAGCCGCATCGGCTCGACCAGCACGGTGTTGCCGACGGTGAGGTCCGGCTCCCGCACGGGCTGCCACGCGAGTTGAACGTCGACGTCGCCGGCGCGCAACAGCGCGAACGGAGCGCTGAAATGCGCTTCGCGCAGTACCAGTTCCACGTTGGGGTGCGCGCCGCGGAACGCGGTCAGGACCGGATCCAACACGTGTCCGAGCGCCCCGAGGATGCCGAGAGTGAGCGTGTCGCCGATGCCCTGCGCGGCGGCCTGCGCGCTCGCCAGAGCCGACTCGATCAGCCGACTTCCGTGCCGCAGCTCCGCGCACAGCTGCTCGCCGATCGCAGTCAGTTGCACCACCCGGCTGGTACGGGTGAAAAGCGGTGCGCCGATTCGTCGTTCCTGCTTCTTGATCGCGTGACTGACGCGTGACTGGCTGATGTAGAGCCGCTCCGCCGTTCGACCGAAATGCAGCTCCTCTGCCAAGGTCAAGAAGATCTCGATGTCGCGCATTTCCACGGGTTCCTCCATGAGCATGATCGGAGAGTCATTGTCGGTGCCGGGAACCGGCGTTGATCGGCGCCACCGGTTCCGGCCAAGGTGAATGCGTCCCAACGGTCTCGCTTTGGAGCAACATTGACCTTCGTATATCTGGCCGCGGCGCTGGCCGTCGGCGGGCTGCTCGCAGTGCAGGCTTCAGTGAATCTGCAACTGGGCAAGGCGGTCGGCACTCCCTACGGTGCGTCAACCGTGCAACTGGCGGTCTCGGCCGCACTGCTGGCCGTCATTGCCTGCACGGCAGGCGGCTTCGCCGCGGTGGGTGACCTCGGCGACGTCGAATGGTGGAAACTGGCAGGCGGCATCGCTTCTCCGATCTACATCACCAGTGCCATCGTGTTGTTCCCCCGGCTCGGTGCGCTGGCTTCGGTGGGTCTGTTCGTCACCGGCCAGATGTTCGCCTCCATCGCCTTGGACGTCGGCGGACTGCTCGGCGTCGAGCAGCGCCCGCTCGGCGTGGGCATGCTGCTCGGTGCGGCAGTGGTGCTGGTCGGGATCGTGGTGGTGATCCGGAGCCAGTTCGCCGGACCCACGGCGAGGACCACTGTGTCGGCTCGGGTCGGTTGGGTCGCGCTCGGACTCGTCGCCGGGGCGGTGTTGCCGGTGCAGGGCGCCATCAACGCCGCCCTGCGCGCGGAGCTCGATAATCCCTTCGCCACCGGGTTGTGGTCCTTTCTGGTCGCCACCGCGACTATTGCGGTTGCGCTGGCTGCCCTGGTCGCCACGGGCCGCACGCCCCGGCCGCGACTCGAGCGGCTGCCCAGCGTGCCATGGTGGGGATGGCTAGGCGGCGTCGCCGCCGCGACCTACGTGACCGTCACCTTCATGGTCATTCCGCACATCGGGGCCGCCACCGCCATCGCCCTGACCGTGACCGGGCAGCAGCTCGTCTCGGCCGCCATTGACCACAAGGGCTGGTTCCAGCTGCCCGCCAAGCCGGTGACGGCCGGGCGCATCAGCGGCCTGGCGGCGCTGATCCTCGGCTGTGTCCTGGTGCAATTGGCTTAGCCCGGCGGCAGGCCCGCGGCGGGAGCCGAGCAACAACACCGCCGCCGCCCCGGCGGCCAGCACCCAGGGCGCCGGTTCGAAGATCAACGCGCAGAACATGGTCCACGCCAGCAATATCCACGCCAGGAAGACCGGCGGTGTGATGGCCCGGCGGTCCATCCAAACGATGAGACACCCGATCAGCAGCAGCGGAACCCCGAAGCTGCCCGGCCCCATCCAGAACGCGCCGACCGGGGCGGGCAGCTCGGCGATGTCGGCCTCGGGCGTCCACAGCCCGAACGAGAACCACTGCCCGAAGTGGTGACGGCTCAGCAAGGCAGCGGCGGCGAAGTGCATTCCGCCGAGGAGGGCGAGTGCCCGTCCGGCCCACATGATCATGGCTGCCTCCAATGGCGCAGGGTTACGAAACTGCGTGTATCAAAACTGGTAGTTTCGTATAGTGCCATCACAGTCGAGGCGAGGCAACCCGTCAGCGCGGATCGGCGGTGGTGCATCCAAAACTCGCGGTTTCGTTATGCTGCCCGGGTGTCGACGGCGAAGCATGCGGGCGGGCGACCTCGTGAGCCGCGGGTGGACGTCTCTATCGCCGCGGCGGTGCGCGAGGTGATAGCGGCCCACGGATACGGCGGCTTGACCGTGGACGCCGTCGCGCTGAGCGCGGGGGTCAGCAAGGCCACGATCTATCGCCGCTACTCCAGCAAGCAGGAGATGACTTTCGCGGTTCTGCTCCACGACCTCGAGGAAGTGCCTCCCGCCGACACCGGGTCGCTGCACGGTGACCTGACCGCACTCGCCCGACAGATCGCCGCACAAGTGAGCGGGCCGGGGGGCGACACTCTCAGCAGTCTGCTCGCCGACATCCGGGCCGACCCCAACCTCCGAGCCCGCTTCGAGCAGACCTTCATCGCCGTGGAACGCGGCATCATCACGACCGTGCTGGACCGGGCGCTGGCCCGGGGCGAACTCGCCGCACGCCCCGACCCCGTGCTGGTTCAAGCCCTGCTCCTCGGCCCGCTCTACACGTGGCTGGTCGTCCTCGACGAAGACCCAACGCACACAACAGACCTCGCGGATCTCGTCGCCACCATGGCTACCACCGCACTCGCCGCGGGCGCACTGCCCGCCACCATCCGGTCAAGGTCGAACCGAAGCCGGTAGCCGCTGTCGAGGACAACAGGGCGGCGGAGGGCCGCGTCAACAGGGTCAAAGATGCCGTCGAGTCGGCGGAAACCGCTACCGCGGATCACATCCCGAGATTCAATCCCCGCGTCCGATGTTCGTCGTAGGCAGTGCGACGGCGGAGGGTCCAACGACAAGCTCTTTGCCGAGGATGGGAAGCCCGGCGCCTGCGCCTGCACCGGCCATCGAGGTGATCCTCGTCAGCGCTCGTTCACCGGTCGTGAACTGTTTCAGCGCTTCGCCGATGGTCGCCCCGGACTTTCCTTCTATCATCAACGCTTGCGCTGACTTTCGTCCGAATGAAGCCCCGAGACCTCCGCCAAGCCCGCCCAGGGCGATGTCAGCGACAAGATTCCATCCGCGGTGGTTGTTCATCAGGCCGAAGGCGGCGCCGCCGATGAGGCCGCCGACAGCGCCGTAGACGGGGTTCTTGAATAGACCACCCAGTGCGGGAAGGGCGAAGCTCACCGCGGCCCCCAGCAGCGGGTTATCGGATAGCGCCAAGGCTCACCTCATCATTCGAGTCCGGTCCGCTCCGAATATGATTCGCGGACCACATCTGCTCATTCTCCACATCGCAGGCGCGGGCGTCCCGATGCGCCTCGCTGCCGTCAGCGACCGACGTCGCGCCGACCTCGCCTGCTTCGTCGATGACGATCGCCTGAGCGGGGGTGTCGAAGCGCTGTGCCGCCACGGACACTGCCGGCCTGGGATTGCGTCCCGCGCCCTGTTCTGCGACGACTCGTCCAGCCCGCTGCAGGTGGTGAACCCCTACGAACGAGCCGAATCCGCCTTGGCCGTCACTCATAACTGCGGCGAAGGGCCTGAGCACGCCATCGATGATCACTTCGTGCATCGAATCGATCCCGTCCCCGAAAACGACCAGCACGGCGTTGCGCAGATCCCACACCGCGACGTCGCCGGTCCTGGCCGAGTGCAGTTCACGCCGGAAGTCGGGTGCGTCTTTGGCCGCCACTCTCACTGTCGAGGCGGAATGCCCGGCCCGGGGCCCTGCGCCTGGGCCCGGCCGACTCTCGAAAGCCGCGTCCAACACATCCGCGACTCCAGGTGTGACCGCCTGCTGCCGACCGTCGGGAAACGTGTACACCACCAGCCCTTCCGGCAACGCCGTGTGCTCCCCGCCACCGCCGGCCCGTCTGCCGGCGTGTGCACCGTTGCGTGGTCGAGTCCACGGCATGCCGCCTGCGCGTCGGCTCCAGGGTGTGACACCGTCGCCCTTGCGGCCGGACGCACGCGCCGCCGCACTCGAATCCCCGCGGCCTGCGGCCTCCGGGCTGGAGGCAGTGGTCCACGGACTGCGACCCGCCTGCCCCACAGCCGCATCGGCCGTCGGATGCTGTTGTGCGCGTGCAGATGCCATGTCGCGATCCGGCGAGTCCGCTACCGGCTGCGCCGGTGCCTCGTGGCCTCGCACAATGGGTTCGTCCACCTGCGGCGCGGCCGGGCGCACCGCAACAGCGGCCGGACGATCACCAGGGCCTTCGGTGCGTGCCTCGCGCGCCGCTTCCCGAACGTCGCCCGCTCCCAGCGAACGATCCGTCGCCGGGTTCGCCGCCGTGGCGAGGGTCGGCTCCGGGCGCCAGTCGGGATCCGTCAACCGCTGACTCACGCCAGTGATCAGTTCGGCCTTGCTGTGCTGAAGTCTCGTTGTCTCATCCATGATGTGGTTGACGCGGTCGAGTCCTGTGGAGAGAAAGCGCAGGATATGGTCTCCTTTGCTCATGCCGATCGGGACGACCCCGGCATCGCCGTTGATTCGACGGATGGCGGCTTCGATACCGGCTTGGCCGTTGCGCGCGGCTGCCACGGATTGGCGAACCTGATCGGCAATGTGCCTGTCCGCGATTCGAAGTCTGTCGTACCGGCTCCCCAGGCGCGCCACCAATGCCTCGTATTCCCGTACGCGAGCCTCCGCAGTGTTGTCCACAGCACGGACATTCGCCTGCTGCGGCACTTCGGCAACGGAATCCGAACCAAGAGCATCCCAATTTCGCCGAAGGGCTCTCGGCAGCCTGCGGTAGTAGCGCTCGACGGTCGGGGAGAACCTGAACTCAGCCGGATACTGGGGTGCACGCTGATCCGGCATCACCAACTCGAGCATGTCGCCCATTCGACTGGCCTCCCGACTGTGTCGCCTGAACCTGCGAGCGCATCCTGGCAAGCGCGATTCCGACAAGGCATGACATTCCCCGTACAGGGTGCGGGCGGGGATGATCAGCCATCGAGACGAACTGGAAAATCCTAGCCCACCTCGTAATTGTTCCCCATCATGGGAAGCCTTGCGGCGGCGGTGGCAGGTCCTCGCGGGCGTGCCGGGTACGGTGGTCGGGGACGTTGCTCTGCAGCCCGGCCACGCCGTGTATGTCCAAGGCGCGCACGAATTTCCAGCTTCGATCCGGGATTCGCGGTCCGTGCGCAGATGCAGAGTGTGATCGCGCCGGTATCGCCTATTCGCGCAGCAGTCCCTTCGGACACACCTAGGAGCCCGATCCGGTTGGCGGCCTGCCGCCGTGTGGAACGACGGAGCTCATCGGCACCCCGGTCATGCAGCGGGGCGCGACTCGGCTGCGTGGCGGAACGGTGACGCGGAAGCTCTCCACGCGGAACAAGGTCTGTGGGCGTCCGTTCATGGTTCCGAGGTAGGCGCAGCTACCCGTCCCTGCAACATCGGCAGGCCGATCGGAATCGTTGAAGCAGAAATGAGCGTCGCAACGAACACCGGGAGGAAGGGCCCTGGCTGTGCCTGCGCCGACGGCCGTGAGGACGCCCGCAAGCAGGCCGACAAGTAGTAGAGCTCTCACGCCATCTACCCCCAAGGTATTCCTTTGCGCCGCAAGCGTATCAGCGTCGGAGTCCGATCGACGCGGAAGCGTTGCGCTATGTTTCGGACGCGCTGCCACGACCGATCGGCACCGGCACGCCGTACCGCGAGCAGTTGGAGGAGCTTCCAGCCGGCACCTCCCACGGAGGCAGCGATGACCGACTTCGGGCAGACGACCGCGTCGACACACGCGCTGCAGGTCACCCAGATGTGGGCGAAGCTGCCGCCCGAGCACCTCGAGTTCGCACTCGAGGCGCTGGAACCGGAACTACGACGAGAGCACGAGCATCGGCTGGAACTACTGCGCGACGAATTACGTTGGAAGCGGTGTTCGGCGTCCGAAGCGGGATTGATCATCCGCCTCGAAGGGTTCGCTGCTGGTCACAGGTCGGCGGGCAGAATCCTGAAGGCGCTGATGCCTGGGGTGAGAGGTTCGATGGCACGGTAGTCGCGCTGGTCGAGAGCGAAGACGCAGTCGGTTCGGTAGCGGTCCGCGATAACGACGCCCACCGCATCGGCCAGATCGAGACGGAGACCCTCGTATTTGGCGCGCACAGTTTGTGCTGCAGCCAGATCGACGTGTTTCAGCTCAGCGAGTCGGTATCGGCCGTCGATCATTCGTGCCAGCAGTGCATCGGTGACTTGCGTGGCGGCAGTGAATCCGAGGTCGATGGATCAGGTGATCCAGTTCGGTCAGGACGAGCGGCGACACGATCAGCATCTCGGTTTCCATCAACGCGGCTGCGCGCTCGTGCTCGGACTGATCGGCATCGAAGGCCGCGAACAACGCGGATGTGTCTGGGCCGATGATCATCGGCGGGCCGATTGCTGCTTGATGTGCTGGTAGATGTCGTCGTCCATTTCATCGGCACTGCGCGACTGGCCGCTGCGAAAAACGGGCAGGGGCGCGTCGCTCCTGGGTCGGTCAGAAGCGGCCAGGAGCATAGCGATGCCCCGGCGGATGAGTTCGGCCTCGCTGACGCCCGTGGCCGCGGCTTCGGCGTCGAGCCGGATCTCCAGCTCGGCCGGTAGGTACACGGTCGTCTTCGTCATGCCATAGGTACCACCCATGCCTATTTCCGGATCAGTGTCTGGCACGCGGTCGACACTTCCAGCATCCGGCTGGGCCGCCGATCACGGAACGTTGCTGTTCGCAGGGTCAAGGCTGCTCATGTCCGCCTGGTCGCGGTCGCCGACACCGCTCTGCCTGGTCGCCACCGGCGGCAACCGCGACGGCTGCCGTGAGATCCTCGGTATCCATCCGCGACCTGGTCGCCCGCGGCATCAGTGGGTGCACCTGGTGACCAGCGACGCGCACGCCGGGCTGGTCACCGCCATCGGCGGGACCTGCCCGGCGCATCATGGCAGCGATGCAGAACGCCCTACCCGGTGAATCTGATGGCGATCACCCCGAAGTCCCCGGGGCCGTGGGTGCGGACCCTGTTGCATTCGGTGTTCGATCAAGCCGACACGGAATCCGTTGCAGCCCAATATGACCGGATGCTCGATGCATTGACCGGGAAGCTGCCGAAGTCGCCGCGCACCTCGACAGCTTCTCTTGAAGAGTGAATCCGCCGGCCAGCGGCCATATTTGCTGCATGGCTGCTGGTGCGATATGTGCCCTCGGCGGGGCTCTATAAGGATGGGACCTGTACTGAACAGCGGTTTTCCAGGGGAAGCCTGTCGGTAGAAATAGGTTACGACGGGCAGAAGTCGGATTGAAACGGTTCTGTTGTCGTCCCAGCGTCGCCCGTTTCGGAGGATCACGGAACTTTTCGGCTGCCGCGGCGTGTTGGGAAGAGTCCGCGGCGCTCGTGCCCGCGTCAGTGGTGGGCGGTGAGCGTGAAGGCGGCGGTATGGACGACGTCGTCGTGTTTGAAGTCGAGGAACAGGCGGTAAACACCGGGGCCGGGGACGACGGTGTGGAAGGCGACGTCCGGCCCGGCCGGCGTCACGCCGTCGCCCGGCTCGCCGTTGGGGTGCACGTGGACGTAGGCCAGGTCGCCCGCGCGGATGACCACGAGATGCCCGTAGGCGGCCAGGTACGGCTGTAGGTCGGTGACCGGCGCGCCGTCCTTGTGCACGGTGAGCGTGAGCATGCGCCCGTCGCCGGCGACCAGTTCGCCGTCCAGCGCGACCTGGTATTCATCGACATCGACCGTGCGGGCGGGCGCGGGAAGTGTCTCGGGCGTGAAATCGCCGCCGACGGCGAGGTCCGCGCCGAGGGTGATCGTGCGGCCGAGCGCCGTGGGCGCGATGTCGGTGAAAACCCGGTAGAAACCGGCATCCGGCAGATTCACCCGCACCGACCACACGCCGTCGGCATCACGCACCGGATGGACGTGCCGGAACAACGTCAGCTCCCGGCGCACCACGATGAGGTGGAGGTCCCGGTCGTGGATCGGGGTGTATTCGATGACCGGGCGGCCGTCGGGCCCGACGATCCGGAAACGAATGTCGATGTCCCCGGCCTGCTGCACGGTTTCCAGGAGCTCGAGGGTGTAACCCGCGTCCGTGATGAGCAAGCCACCCGGAAGGGCGGCGCCCGCGTGGCCTTCGTGCCCACCGTGACCCGCGTGGTGGTGATGGTGATCGGCGTGGGCGTGCTGAGTCGACGTCATTGTTCTCTCCCGCTTCTACGTTTGCGCGATCGCTGCAACAGCCGAGCCGTCCGGATTATGTCCAGTCCGTCGGTGATCAGCCTCACGGCCCGACCCTTGCGAGATATACCCCTGGGGGGTATATCTGTCAGCGTACGAGTTTCCGGTGCGGGAGGTGGTCATGAAAGCGGATCGATGTTGCGGAACAGCGGCGTTCTGCCGCGAAAAGTCATGGACACCAATCGATTACCGAACGAAAGAGTTGTCGTGAGCACACACGGAAATGCATCGGGCCGCCGCTGGTGGGCATTGGCGGTGATCGCCGCGGCCCAGTTCATGGTCATCATGGACACGTCCATCATCGGCGTGGCACTGCCGAAGATGCAGGCCGACCTCGGCTTCACCCAAGGAAACCTGACGTGGGAGTTCAACGCCTACGTCGTCGCCTTCGCGGGGCTGCTGCTGCTCGGCGGCAGACTCTCCGACCTGCTCGGCGCGCGCAGGGTTTTCGCCGCCGGATGGCTGACCCTGCTGGTCGGCTCACTGGTCGCAGGGCTCGCCTCCGGAGTGGCGACAGAGCTTGCGGGCCGAGTCATCCAGGGCGCGGGCGCGGCGCTGATCGCCCCGTCGGCGCTGACCCTGTTGATGATGCTGTTCGGCTCGACTCCGACCGAGTTGACCAAGGCACTGGCGGTCTACGGCGCGGCAGCCCCGGCGGGCGGCACGGCCGGGGTGTTCCTCGGCGGCGTGATCACGCAGTACCTGAGCTGGCCGTGGGTGTTCTACCTCAACATCCCGGTCGCGGTGGCGGCGCTGATCGCGATTGGGCTGCTGATGCCCACCGCACCAGCGCGGTCCGGATCGGTCGACCTGGCGGGCGCGGCACTGGCCACGGCCGGCCTGGCGACCGCCGTGTACGGCGTCGTCCAAGCGCCCGACACCGGGTGGAGCGCGGGCCGGACCTGGGCCGTGTTGGCTGCGGCCGCGGCGCTGCTCGCGGGCTTCGTCGTGACGCAGCTGCGGCGGTCCGAACCGCTGGTGCGGCTCGCCATCTTCCGCACCCCCAACCTCGCGGGCGCGAACCTCGCACAGGTGCTGTTGGGCGCGGCGTGGATTCCGATGTGGTTCTTCCTGAACCTGTACCTGCAGCAGGTGCTCGGCTACACCGCGTTCCCAGCCGGGGCGGCGCTGCTGCCGATGACGACGCTGATCATGCTCGGCATGATCGTGGTCGCGCCCAAGGCCACCGCGCGATACGGGGCCAAGGCGATGACGGTCACCGGCCTGCTGGTGCTCGCCGCTGGCCTCGGGTGGCTCGCACTGGTCCGCCCGGACGGGGTCTTCTGGCTCGCTGTGCTGCCCGGCTCGCTGGTGGCCGCGGCAGGCATGGCGCTGGCGTTCATCCCGTCGCTCGGCACCGCCATCTCCGCGGCGCGCCACGAGGAAGGCGGCCTGGCGTCCGGCATCGTCAACGTCAGCTACCAAGTCGGCTCGGCTGTCGGACTTGCCGTGATGACCGCGGTCGCCGCCGCGTTCGGCGCAGACAAGACCGGTGACGCGCCCAGCCTGACCCACGGCTTCTCGGCGGCTTTCCTCGGCGCCGCGGCAGTGGCCCTGGCAGGCGCGGCCCTGTCCGCCACAACCCTGCACACCCCTGCCGCCCAACCGATCCCAGCCAACGCCGGCTGACCCACTCCGCACCCGAACCTCGCCGGCGGCCCGGCGAGGTTCGGGTTGCGTGCAAGCTAGTGCCCGCAGTGTCGTCCGGGTTTGCGGCATCGATGGATGCGATCTTCCAGCGACAGCGGCGACGCCGACGACCACGGCGACGCCGAAGGCTGGTGGAGCATCCGATCGAGCAATGGCCCGTAAAGTATTTGGATCCGGTCTATGTGTCGTTTGGTGCCGTACACCTCTACGAATGCGACATCGGGCGACAACACACGGTAGGCGTACGCGCAGTGCAACGCGGACGCGATCCGTATCACCAGCGTCACTTGCTGCCGCAGATACGCGCCCTGGACCGGAATGTCTCGGCGCAAGATCGCATCGGTGGCCTCGCCTGGGAACTCGTCGGCGCCGTATTTCGCTACCAGCAGGAAGGCGCGATCGGTGAACGCTTCAGCCTCGGGTGTTCCAGCCACACTGGATGCCTGGGCAAGCAGCCGGCCGACAACGTGGAGCCGCTTCTCGCGGTTTCGCTCAGCCAATGCGCCTCCTCGGGCGCGCTTATGCCGCGTTGCCGTTGGAGCGTTGGATCGAGCCTGTAGGCAGGTTCCAACCTGCCGTATCGGCTCTCCAATTACTCTCCAAATTGGACGCTACAACCCGCCATAACAGACCACGTGGCAGCTTTTCTTGAAGAGTGAATCCGCCGGCCAGCGGCCATATTTGCTACATGGCGGCTGGTGCTGTCTGTGCCCTCGGCAGGATTCGAACCTGCGACCTTTCGCTCCGGAGGCGAACGCTCTATCCCCTGAGCTACGAGGGCTGATCTGCCCGCTATCTCCGGCGTGCGGGCGGCGGTAAGCGTATCGCATCCGGGATGGGACCGCCAAAACGCCTTATGCTCGCTCCATGCCTGTCGCAGACCATGAGGTACGGCACGACGTCGACACCGGGCTGAGCGCTGCGGAGGTGGCGCAGCGGCAGGCCGATGGCCGGACCAATGACATCCCGGTGCGGGCGAGTCGCAGCGTGGCCGAAATCGTGCGGTCCAACATCTTCACCAGGATCAATGCGATCTTCGCCGTGCTGCTGGCGATCGTGCTGTCGACCGGCGTGCTCATCGACGGGATGTTCGGGCTGCTGATCATCGCCAACAGTGTGGTGGGCATCGTGCAGGAGATCCGGGCGAAGCAGACGCTGGACCGGCTCACCATCGTCGGCCAGGCCCGGCCGCGGGTGCGCCGGGACGGGATCACCGCGGCGGTCGCGCCGAATGAGATCGTCGCCGACGACGTGATCGAGATGGCGGCGGGGGACCAGGTGGTGGTCGACGGCCAGGTGCTGCGGGCCGAAGGGCTGGAGGTGGACGAATCGCTGCTGACGGGGGAGTCGGACCCGATCGTCAAGCAGCCGGGGGACGCTGTGATGTCGGGCAGCTTCGTCGCCTCCGGTTCGGGCTGGTACCGGGCCACCAAGGTCGGCGCGCAGGCGTACGCGGCACAGCTGGCGCAGGAGGCGGGCAAGTTCACGCTGGTCGACTCGCAGCTGCGCAACGGTGTGAACAGAATCCTGAAATACATTACGTGGCTGTTGATTCCGGCCGGAGCACTGTCGATCTACAACCAGCTGCACAACAACCGGGACGACCTGGGCCGGGCGCTGCGCGGCATGGTGGCGGCGCTGGTGCCGATGGTGCCCGAGGGGCTGATTCTGATGATGTCGGTGGCCTTCGCCGTCGGCGTGGTGCGGCTGGGCCGGCGGCAGTGCCTGGTGAACGAGCTGCCCGCGATCGAAGGTCTGGCCCGGGTCGACACGGTGTGCGCGGACAAGACCGGCACACTGACCGAGAACGCCATGCGGTTGTCCGAGGTGAAACCGGTGTCCGACGGCGCGGCTCCCGCGGACGGCGAGGTGCCGCGGGCGCTGGCGGCGCTGGGGGCGTCCGACCCGCGCCCCAACGCGAGCCTGGCGGCGATCGTCGAAGCGTTCCCGGTCGATCCGGGTTGGGAAGTGATTGCGACGCTGCCGTTTTCGTCGGCTCGTAAGTTCAGCGGCGCGACGCTGTCGGCTGCTGGCACGCCGGAGAACTGGGTGCTCGGAGCGCCTGACGTGCTCCTCGCGCCGGGGAGCCCGGAACGCGCCGAGGCGGAGCGGATCGGTGCTACGGGGCTGCGGGTCCTGCTGCTAGGGCGTTCGGATCGCGAGGTGACGGCGCCGGACGCGCCGGGGCGGGTGAGCCCGGCGGCGTTGGTGGTGCTGGAGCAGAAGATTCGGTCGGACGCCAAGGAGACGCTCGAGTATTTTGCCCGCCAGGACATGGCCGTGAAGGTGATTTCCGGGGACAACGCCGTGTCGGTGGGCGCGGTGGCGCGAACTCTCGGGCTGGCAGGCGCCGACCACCCGGTGGACGCGCGCGAGCTGCCCGCGCAGACCGAGCCGCTGGCCGAGTCGCTGGAGGCGGCAACGGTGTTCGGCCGAGTAACGCCTGCGCAGAAGCGCGCCATGGTGGCCGCGTTGCAGTCGCGCGGGCACGCAGTGGCGATGACGGGGGACGGGGTGAACGACGTCTTGGCGCTCAAGGACGCCGACATCGGGGTGGCGATGGGCAGCGGCAGCCCGGCGGCCCGGTCGGTGGCGCAGATCGTGTTGCTGGACAACAAGTTCGCCACGTTGCCTGCGGTGGTGGCGGAGGGGCGGCGGGTGATCGGCAACATCGAGCGGGTCTCGACGCTGTTCCTGACCAAGACGGTGTACTCGGTGTTGCTGGCCTTGATGGTGGGCATTCCGGGGCTGATCGGCCACCCGGCCCTGCCGTATCCCTTTCTGCCGCGGCACGTCACGCTGGTCGGCTGGTTCACGATCGGCGTTCCGGCGTTCGTGCTGTCGCTGGCGCCCAACGCCGACCGGGCCCGCCCCGGATTCGTGCGGCGGGTGATGCGCTTCGCCATTCCGGCCGGAATCGCCATTGCGGCAGCGTCTTTCGTGGCCTACGTGCTGACCTACCCGGGGCGCGGCGCCTCGGAGACGGAGCTGGTGCAGGCGAGCACCGCGGCGCTCATCACGGTGATCGCGGTGTCGCTGTGGGTGCTGGGGATCGTGATGCGGCCGTTCGTGTGGTGGAAGGTCGTCCTCTTCGCCGCGATGGCGCTGCTGTCGGCGGGAATGTTCGTGATTCCGCTGTCGCAGCGGATCTTCCAGCTCGATCCGGGCAACGGCGGCGACAGGGCCACCGCCTTTGCCTGCGCCGCCGCGGCCATAGTCGCCGTAGAAACTCTCCGGCGCGTCTTCGGTCACCGCCCCCAACCTCCAGAATGACCCATGACGTGCGGTGTTGAATGGCGCTGCTCGCAAGGCCCTGCGGTGTTACGCAGGCTGCCTCCTCGGGCCGCCGTCTCGCTGCGC
>JABFVX010000398.1 GCA_013362555.1 Mycobacteriaceae bacterium | reverse complement strand
GGGAGACCGGCGTACCGCACTTCGACAGCAAGTTCCAGATCGAGCGGCACCTCGTCGCGAGCGGTCTCAGCTGGACGATCCTCGGCCCCGCCAAGTTCATGGACAACTTCGCGACCGGGTACGCCGCCCGCATGCTGGCCGCCGGAGACTTCGCCCTCCCGCTCGCCGCCGACCGATCCATCGCGTTGATCTGCGCCGCGGACATCGCCGGCATGGCAGCGCTCGCCCTGACCGACCCGCAACGCTTGGCAGGCAAACGCATCGACATCGCCGGAGAGGAAACCACGTCGCTGGCGATGGCCGACGCCTTCACCGCTGCGATTGGGCACCAGGTCACATTCCGGTCGACCCCGCCGGAGGAGTCCCGAGCGTGGGGCGACGACCTGTACAAGATGTTCCGCTACTTCGACACCGTCGGGCTCGACGTCGACGCTTCGGGACTGCGCCGTGCGTACCCGGAGGTGGGCTGGCACACCTTCGCGGACTGGCTGGCCACGCGTACCTGGTGACCAGCCGCGCGCCGCATCGGCGTCCAGGCTTCTCACTCTGCCGGGCCGAGGGGTGGGCCGTGCAGTCGCTGCTGGAAGTCTGCCGCAACCTGTGCCAGGCGTACGCCGGCCTCCGGAGCGGTTGGATCGAGCTCGACCCTGCGCCCCTCGTGATAGTCGAACAGCCAGCGGTGACCTCCGTCTTCGGCAGCCGCCTGGTGAATCGCCCGGAGGATCACGGGGCGATAGAGGAGCTGCGCTCGCCAGCCACCGATGTACGCCGCCTTGATATGGGCCACGACTGGACTACGGCGACGATGTGCGTACCCGAGGACGGTCACCGTGTCGTAGCCGGCGAACCCGCCGAGAACGTACAACTTGGCGCCCGCCGGAAAGATCTTCTGACTGCGCAGGTGCGCCTGCGGCCCGTCCGGATGGTACGGATATGGCAGCAGCGTCCCGACGATGCACCACTCGGCGGCCAGATCATTCATCGCGCTCTGCCCGGCTCGCCAGCCATTCTGACCCGCGCCGGGCCGAGGCACGAGCCAGCCACGCGTCTTGGACGACTTCGGCCAGCTCCGCCCGGGTTATCTCACCGAGCCGGCTCGCCCGGATGAGGACCGATGGATGTCCATTGAAATGCGGTGTCGTGAAGAACGGCGACTTTTCGTCCTGCACCAGCGCCTGCTTGTCCGCCGCCGAACCGACCCAGAAGACGATCACGTCGGCGTACCGCTCGCCGGTGTCGGGATCGAACGCGTCGGGCCTCGGATTGCGGAAGAACACGAACGACTTCCCGCCGACCTGATAGACCGGATTGTCACCGGTGCCGTGCTCCACGGTAACGTGCGGCATGGCCAGCGCCAGCTCGTGCACATCCTCCACCCGCGCGCGGCGGCGTCTGTCACCCATGACCTCAGCGTAGGGTGCAGGCTGCCAGTCCGCGCCGGATTTCGGCCGCGAACCCGGCTCGGTTGACTGTCGACTGTGGATGGGTCAAGGGGTTGATCGTTTGTCGGCATCTTGTGTGCCGGTTGGGTTTTCCCCCGGTTAGCGGTCCGACAGGCGTTCTAACATTGGGTCATGAGCACGGGGGTGTTGGCGCAGGCAGAGGCGGATGTCGCCGAGCTTGCCGCCGGTCCCCTGTGGACGTTGTCCGACGCCGAGATCACCGACGAAGTCCGGCGTACGTTCGCGTTGATGCAACGGTTGTCGGCCCGAATGCTCGCGTTGGTCGGCACCGCTGAGGGCCGGGAGGTTCCGTACACCGCCGGTGCGACGGGTACGGCGAACTGGTTGACGTTTCTGCTGGCGATCCGGCACCGTGACGCCGAACAGTGGGCGAAACTCGCCCGGCAGCTGCCCGCGGTCCCGGCCGCCGAGCAGGCCTTGTCCGCCGGTCAGGTCAACGTCGGCCAGGCGCAGGTGATCACCAAGACCGTGCACGACCTGCCGTCGGCTGTCGGTGAGCAGGGCAAGGCCAAAGCCGCCGAAGTACTCACCAAGCTCGCGGCCGAGGAACGGCTGCGGCCAGAGGTGCTGGAAAAGTATCGGTCGCAGATCTTGGAGCTGGTCGCCCCGGAGATCGCCGAGGAACGCCTGCGCAAGGAGCTGGAACGGGCTGAACGATCGGCGCACGACCGACGTGACTTCACCCTGATCCCCTACGGCGAAGGCGAATACCGTATCCGCGGCGTGCTGGATGCGGAGATGGCCGCGATCCTGCGCGCGGCGCTGGATCCGCTGTCGGCACCGCGCCGCCCGGCA
>JABFVX010000526.1 GCA_013362555.1 Mycobacteriaceae bacterium | reverse complement strand
GTCCTCGCGCCCGAGGCGCAGTGCAACCGCGCAGAGCGCCAGCAACGCGACCGGCAGCCACAGCCAGTACGGGTCGACGGTGTCCCACAAGTAGCGGAAACCTTGTGTCCACTTGGAGCCCGCGGCTTCCTTGGCCACAGCGGTGTTCGGATACGGCAGGCCGTAATAGCCCATCCGGAAGATCTGATAGCCCACGGGCAGCGCGCCCGCGACCGCAGCCAGCGCGAGCCGCTGCGCCCACGCGTGCGAGCCGAGGAAGCCGGGGCCCTCCAGCGGCGCGGGCGAGAGGATCACCACCAGCAGCACCAAGCCGGACACCAACACCAGCTCCGGTCGCACCAGCCAGCCGAGCCCCGCGGTGAAGACCAGTGCGAGCAGGCCCGGCAACCGCACCGCTTGCGCCGTGCTCCACCGGACCAGCATCCACCACAACAGCCCCAGCCAGAACACCACCAGGCACGACTCCAGCCCGGACGTGGCGAAGTCGCGGGCGGGCGAGAGCGCGATGTAGACCACGGCGCCCGCGGGCAACAGCAGCGCGGGCACGCTCGACGCCGCCGCTGCGGTCCGCAGTCGAGCGGTGCCGAGCATGGCCAACACGATCGCCGCGACCGACAACACCATCGCCAGCGCCAACACGATGTATTCGAGGCGGGCCTGAGTCACCCGCGCGAAGAAGTAGACGATGAACGTCCACGCCGCGCTGGTGTTGGTCTCCACCCGCTCACCGATGTTGAAGACCGGGCCGTTGCCCGCGAGCAGGTTGCGCACCGTGCGCAGCACGATGAGCCCGTCGTCGGCGACCCAGCGGCGCTGCCAGGCGCCTATCGCGAAGGTCGCGGCGACAGCCACCAGCCCGGCCCAAAAGCCGAGCCTGCTCGCGACCGCCGAGCGCCGCGACGACGGGTCAGCGACAGGCGACTGGTCGTCCGAGGTGGGTTCCGCAGTCGCGGTGTCAGGTGAGGTAGACAGCGCCACCGACGATTCCGATCCAGGCAAGCGCCAGGAGCTGGAGCACTCGGTCTCCCAGCGCGATCTCTTCCGGTTCGCCCGCCGCGCCCTTGTCGACGTCGACCGCGTAGCGCAGGATCGCGATGGTGAACGGAATCATGGAGATCTCGAACCACGACGCGTGCGAACGGTGCGAGGTGTCCTGCTGGAACGCCCACAGGCCATAGCAGACCACCACCGCGGTGGCTGAGAGCGTCCAGACGAACCGCAGGTAAGTGGGGGTGTAGTACTCCAGCGCCTTGCGGATCTTGGCCCCGGTCTCCAGCGCGATCTGCAGTTCGGCGTAGCGCTTGCCCGCCGCCATGAACAGCGAGCCGAACGCCATGATCAGCAGGAACCACTGTGACAGCGGAATGCCGGCCGCGACGCCGCCCGCAATCGCGCGCAGCAGGAACCCCGAGGACACGATGCAGATGTCGAGCACTGGCTCGTGCTTGAGGCCGAAGCAGTAGCCCAGCTGGATGGCGATGTAGACCGCCATCACGACGGACAGTTGCCACGCCGCCGCGAACGACACCAGCAGCGAGCACGCCAGGAAAGCGACAGCCAGGCCGTAAGCCACGTTGACGCCGACCACGCCCGCCGCGATCGGGCGGTAGCGCTTGGTCGGATGGGCGCGGTCGGCCTCCACGTCCCTGGCGTCGTTGACGAGGTAGATGCCGGAAGCGGCGAGACAGAACGCCACGAAGGCCACCCCGACGTGCGAGAGCACCGACAAGTCGGTGACCGAGCCCGCCGCCATCGGCGCCGCGAGCACCAGCACGTTCTTCACCCACTGGCGGGGACGGATCGCCTTGACGACGCCGCCGACCAGGGTCTTAGGCGGGCCCTTGACGACGGCGTCGTCGAGGTCCTTGACCGTCGGCTCCTCACTCATACGAGCGCACCTCGTTCACTTCGTCTATTTCGCGGACAACTTCTTCTCGGCGGCCAGCACGGCGGCGGCCGAAGCCGCGCCCAGTGCTCCGCCCGCAAGCACATCGGTGGGGTAGTGCACGCCCAGCACCATTCGGGACAGCATCATCGGCGGGACAAGCAACGCGGGCAAGGGTAACCCGGTCAGTCTGCCCAGCAACACCGCGGCCGCCGTAGTAGACGTGGCGTGCGAGGACGGGAAGCTCAGCTTGCTGGGTGTCGAGACGTTGACCTGCACATCCGGGTGGTGGGGCCGCTTGCGCCGCACCACCCGCTTGATCACCACGGACGCCGCGTGCGCGCCGAAAGCGCCCACCGCCGCGCCTGCCCACTGCCTGCGGCGCGGCTTGTCCAGCAGCGCTCCCACCGCCGCGATCCCGATCCACCCCAGCGAATGCTCCCCGAAGTGCGACATCCCCCGCGCCGCACGGATGACCCGCGGGTCGGACCCGATGGTCGACTGCACGGTCTTGAGCACAGCCACCTCCGGCGATACGGACTCAGGCCCGGCCTCGACCAGCGGCTCGACCAATTCAAGACGGTGCGTCGGCAACGGAGCACCTGAAGTAGCAGCGGTCACGGGCAGTCAGCCTATCCGACGTCGGGTGTGTGCGGTTCGTCACCGTGTGATAAAAGCAAAATCCGACCGGCCCTTACGAAAGAGCCCGCAGCACTATTTACCACTCGGACTGCTGCAGCCGGTCGCGGTGGATGTCGGCGCACTCGCTCAGCATGCGCTGCAAGCGGTCCGCGAGACTGGCCGCATCAACCGGAGCCGCGCTGACGGTGCGGGTGTGGCTTTCGAAACTGATGAGGTAGCGGCCGTCGGCTACGAAATCGGCCCACTGCATTTCCTGCCCGCTGCCGGTGTCGCGGTCACCGAGTGTCGGTCCCGGGTATGCCTCGAGAGCGCCGTAACCGTGGGTGGGGCGCGCCAGCAGACGGTCGTATTCCCGCTTCGGGCCGCGCTGCTGGTTCGTCGTCTGCATCCATGAGGCGGGTGGGACGTCCCCGTTGCGATCTCCGTCATGGAACTCGTCGATGTGCACTTGGACCTTCGGGTGCCTTCCCGGCCCGACTCGCGGCATCGCGGCGACCAGTTCCCGCCCCACGGCCGAGGCCGCGACGCGCAGCAGATGAATATCGCCGCCTAGGTCCACACTCGACCCGGGTTCCTGCACCATCACCACGCCCAGTCCGCCGCGGACCGCCGCGTGTACGCGAACCTTCTTGTCGGCGTCCGGCCCCACGAAACCGCAGATGTAAGCACGGGCCTCGGCCGCACCGAGTGTGACGAACGTACTGTACATATCGTCGTCCCAGCGCGATTCGAAATCCTTCGCCGCCGCAACGCACAGCCCCTCATACGCCTCCAGCGTCTGCGCCGGTGTGCGGCAGACGAACGGGTAGGGCAGCCGGTCCCAGCCAAATGCCCGCCACCCGACCTGAAATTCCAAGGGCGGCACCTTCCAGTGATTCATCACGACGCTGGTCTGCCGTCTTCATTCTCTTCCCACACGCCCAACACAGGTGGCGCGGTCTTCTCGCCGAACATCGAATCGAACCACTCGCCCAAGTGATCGCCCCGCAGGTAGTCCGCGGACTTGTGTTCCTTGTCGTCGTCCCCCTTGCGGCCGTGACCGGCCCCTGCTGCTCCCATGCCAGGCAGGCCGGGCCGCCCCGCCGCAGCCGGGCGCACAACCCCCGACACGGGTGTCCCGACGATGCCGTTGCCTCCGAGAGTCGGTGCGGCCAGAGCCGAACCGCCAGAACCCAGGCCGCCGCCACCCAAGCCGCCGGCCCCGCCCGAACCGAGACCGGTCGCGCCCCCGATCGGGTCGGCCGAGGCCGCGGAGACCTGACCGTCCGCGTTGGGATTCTGCTGCCGAGACTTGTCCTCGCCGCTTTTCGGATCGCCGGTGTTGTCGTCAGTAGAAACCGCTTGGTCGGCGGGCTGACCGGGTTGATTCGGGTTGTCAGGGCTCCCCGGATCGTTCGGATTCGCAAATTCGCTCGGGTTGGGTTGAGCACCGTTGGGACCTGCGGACGACGGGTTGTAACCGGGCAGCCCGTTGGTCGGGTCGCCCTTCGCCGGATCCTGTGGCTGCGGCACCTTGGGGAGCGCTATGTCGGCTTGGTGAATGCTGCCCGTGTAGTAGCTGGTCGTCAAGAAATTTGCCGCGGCCAGGTGGGCGTCTTTCTTGCGGTCGTCGTCCCATCCGTTGAACGGGCTGTAGTCGCGCAGAAAGTTGCCCGGCTTGGTGCCTCCGGGCTCGTCCGGCATGTCGTCTTTCACGTGTTTGAGGTTCGCGCTCAGCGCCTTCGTACTCTGAGCTGCCAAATACGCCGCTTCGACGAGCCGCAACCCGGACACCGCGTAGGTTGCGATCGCCTCAGCGGCCTTCGTTCCGGACTTGCCCTGCCACTTCTCCGCGATAGCGGCGCCGATCTTAGAATCGAACGCATCGAACCCGGCCTTCAAGCTGTCGGCCGCGGTCTTGAATGCCTTCTCGACGTTGTCGATGTCGGCAAGGCCGATCTTGCCGACCCGGGTGATCATGTCCGAGTGGCTGTACCGGTCGTAGAAGTTGTCGACTGTCGTCACCGACGGCAGTCGCTTCTCCACCTCGAGGTGATCGCCCGGCTTGGACTGGGCAGGTTCGGTGACCGGGTAATAGCCAAATGTGGGCAGGCCGTTTACAGTGCCCATCTGGCCATAGACCATTCTGGTGGTCGTCGGGCCATAGCCGGTGATAGCGGCCACATCCCCCAACCGGGCCCGAGTCTCCTCGATGCCGGGAATCAGTGGCTGCACAGGAGGCTGTGGGGTCATCGCTATGCCCCTGGGTTCGCACCGGCGGCAGCCACCGTGGCGCCGATGCCGATGTCGGCATCCGACAGCGCGGCAACCTGACCGTCGACCATGTCCTTTATCAGCTTCACCGCGAGCACATGCTGATCTATAGCCGCGACGAATTCATTCGCCACCGCGCCCATGGTTGTGGACAACTGCTTGCCGCAATCAAAGTCCCCGAGCGGGAGGTCGCGGTTGACCGCGGTGAAACTGGCCTTCACGATATCCAGGGCGTCCAGCAAGTTGGTGCACGCCGTCGCGCATTCGGCGGCCACCTCCGAATCCAAAACCAACTGGCCTGAATTCGCTTCTCGCGCATATGCTCTCAGATCATTGGTGTTCGGCATCACGTCCACGGGAGTACCCCCTCTTAACTCGCCCCTAGCTACTGACTCGTCATTCTACTGGGGAAGGCCTTCGACGAGCACGGCGCTGATCTGGCGAGCGGAGTCCACCGCAGGCCTGCGGGACTCGCTTCGTTTGATGACAACCAGGTCCACCACGCCACCATGCAGGGAAAATGCGACGTCCATCGTCAGGCTGGGAGTCTGCGCCCCCGAGGTGTACATCAGAGCGGGCCTGCCGCCTACAAGCACATCCTGGAAGTCATGGTTGTCGCCCTTCTGGCGCAGATCCTGGATGGTGCGGTCAGGCTGCGACAAAACGTCCACGATGACATCGACGCCTTTCCAGCGGCAGATCTTCGATCTCGTGGACGGGATTGGCTGAACTTGCTTGGTGGTCGGATCGAGGCCGGCCCGGCGAATCAAGTCATCCGACATTGTGCAGGGATCCCACATCTGGACTTGCACGGCGACCGTCGTCGGTATCGCCGGTGCGCTTCCAGTCTTCCCGTCGTCGGACGAGCAGCCCACGACGGCCAAGCCGCATATCGCCAGCACCGTCGCGGCACCCGCAGCCTTCACTCGGAGTTTCACCACCGACCACCTCCGGATCCCCCCACCCTCCCAACGGAGGGCCTGGTCAACGTGTGGTGCTCACATTACCAATCACACCGGAACCGGTCCTGGCGCCGTTGATGTTCCCACTAGGGTGATCGTGATCGGTTGGGACCGGGGCACCCCGGGGGATCGAAGAATTGCGCTGAAGGCGAGGTTTCGGGTGGGGTCGAGCTGGGTGCTTGCGATAGATTTCGGAACGTCCAATACCGCAGCTGCGCACGTGAATGACCTAACCGGTCGCGTCGAAGCGGTACCGCTGACTCACACCAGTGAGCTGATGACGTCATCGGTGTACGTCGGCGGGCAGGGTCACGTCACGGTCGGGGACGTGGCACTGAACCAATCCGTGGTCGACCCTTCCGGGCTGGTGCGCGAACCCAAGCGAATGTTGTCGGCGGGGCAGTCCGCTTTTCAGGTTCGAGATAGCGAGATATCGGCGGACGTTGCGCTGGCCGGGGTGTACCGCGTGGTACTGGACCGCGCTGTGCCGCACCACCAGGGAAACATTCCTTCAGGGTTGATTTTGACTCACCCCGAAGGTTGGTCGCCCTCGCAAGTAGGCGTGGTTCGGCGCGCAGCCGAAAGACTTGGCTTTCCGGCGCATCGGATTCGAACCGTCTCCGAACCGGTCGCGGCAGCCTGTTATTACGCCCAGGTCGATGCCGTGCGAGCGGGCGAACGAGTCGCCGTGTTCGATTTCGGTGCGGGGACATTGGACGTCGCGGTCCTGGAATGCGATCCGGCAGGCGTGTTTCAGGTGGTGGCCGCGCACGGCGACAACGCACTCGGCGGCAGAAACCTCGACGCGGCAATTCGGCGCTGGGTTGAGGACGAACTCGGCGAGCGCGACCAAGGCCTGCTCGCGAGCCTGCGTCAGGACGCAACACTGCGCGACAGATGGGCTCTGGACGACTCGATTCGCAAAGCGAAAGAACTGCTGTCGGAATCGGCTACGGCATCCATCGATATCCACTGTTCCGGCCGGCGCGCAACGGTGTTGCTGAACCGCGAACAGCTCGAAACGCTCATCGACAAAGAAATCGAACGCGCAGCAGCGCTGACCGAGTCGGTCCTGCGGTCGTCCGGTGGCACCGCCGTCACGGCTATTTATCTGACTGGCGGATCGTCTCGGATACCGCTGGTACACCGCCGGCTCCAGTCACTCGGCCGGATCGCCACCCTCGACGACCCCAAACTCGTGGTCGCCAAGGGAGCACATGTGGCAGCGGTCGAGGTGCCCGTGGTCTCGCCATCTGGCAGCAGCCTTCCCCACACGGCGGCACCGGCGCCTGTGCTGTGGGCAGATCGCACAACTTCACAGGTCTCACCAGCATCGCGCGATCGACGGCGGAAACTGCTCTGGGCAGCGGCGCTTGTCGCTATGACCTTCGCGGCAGGCGGCGGGTTCGTCGCCTACCGCTATGTCACCCGGCCGCCCGCACCCATCAAGGCAACCTCTTTGAACGACGTCCTCGCCGCCATTCCCCCTGCGTTGGAAGGCATCAAGAACGGATGTCGAGAGGTCGACGAAGGTTCTCGCACCGTCACCGTGGAATGCGGCGTGGACCTGAAGGCACCGTTCTTAGCCGGGCTGACCATCGGCGATCCAGGGCGGCAAGCCCGTCTGAGATTCGAGGTGAACAGCACCACCGCGAAATACCTCGGAAGCCTGTGGAAAACGGAGCCTACTGTCTACTGGACAGGTCGACCGGACAAATCCGTCGTTGTCATGGTACGGAAACCGACAGACGGAACCCGAGTTTCCGACACGGGATCCGCGAACCCGGACACCGGGCTGATATGCGAAACCCACGATATCGCGTTCAAAGACGTTCCTTCGGCACTGGAATTTCTGCAGCGGTCCGGACTTCTCTGATGACCTACCAGACTGTGTCCGATTGGGCGCTGGCCGTTGATTTCGGAACATCCAACACCTCGGCTGCGTACATCGACCTGACATCGGGTGAAATTCGTACCCTGCCCCTGACCAACAGCGGGAATCTCATGCCGTCCGCCGCCTTTGTGACACCGCTTGCTCAAGTCGACGTCGGCGAAGTCGCACTCAACAAGGCCGCCGACAACCCGCGCAATTTCATCGCGGCGCCAAAAAGGTTCATGTCCGCAGGTCAATCTGCTTTCTACCTCGAAACCGGATCGATGCAGGCTCACCTAGTCGTGGCAGCGATATTGCGGTCTGCCTTGGCCCGAGCCTTGAGCCATCGAGGCGGTCGGTCTCCTGTGCACTTGGTACTGACCCACCCTGAAGGATGGACTGACCGACAGGTTCGGCTGCTGGTCGCGGCGGCAGAGCACCTCGGGTATCCGCCGGCCGCGGTGCGAACCGTGTCCGAACCACGCGCCGCTGCGCACTACTATGCGAACCGAACAACCGTGGCGCCTGGCGATCAGGTGGCAGTGTTCGACTTCGGCGGCGGTACCTTGGACACCGCTGTCCTGTCCGCCGGAACCGACGGATCGTTTCAGGTGCTGGCCGCCCAGGGCGACAATACCCTCGGGGGACGCAATTTCGACGCCGAGATCCGTCGATGGGTCTTCGGAGAACTGCAACTTCGCAACGCCGAATTGCTGTCGGAGCTACAAGACGAGCACTCATCGGACTACAACCGCCTACTGCATGAATCGATCCGGCAGGCCAAAGAGGTGCTGTCCGAGACCTCTCAAGCCGGTATCGAGGTTGTCTCCGCGAATCACCGCGAAGTGGTCTTACTGACCCGACCGCAGTTCGAGAGCATCATCACCCAGGAGATTCTGCGCGCGTCCACGCTTGCCGGGTTGACACTGCGAGCTGCCGGAATCGAGACCAATCGGCTGAAGGCCCTATATCTCACGGGCGGTTCATCACGGATCCCGCTGATCCAGCGGAGCTTGCAGACCCTGGGCCCGGTCGCCACCCTCGATGACCCGAAAATCGTTGTCGCGCAGGGGGCGCTGATGGCGGTGTATCGGACTGCAGCCGTACCTTCTAGGCCCGGGTTGCTGGACCGATCCAGTCTCCGCGTCGCGCCGGAGGCAGCAGCAAGCCCTGTCTCACACCGCGAGGGCGGATGGAATCCGATGGCGTTCGTCGCAGTCGCTGCCGGTTTGGCAGCTCCGACGACTGTGGGGGTAGTTGTCGCCACCGGAATTTCGTCGTTGGGATTCCTCAGCGTCACGCTGTCGCTTGTCGCGATCGCACTCGGAGTCACGGCGGTACGGCAGTCGAGTACACGCAAACTCCGCGGAAAAGTCTTGGCCATATCAGCCATGGTGCTGGCGTCCGGGCCGCTGGTGCTCTACGCGGTCGGCCTGGTTGCGATATGGGGACGCTCGCAGCACATGTGGTAGCCATTCAGACCTACCTTTGCACCCGTTGCGTGGTTTTACACCCGCAGCTGCGGGTGTAAACCCACGCAAC
>JABFVX010000377.1 GCA_013362555.1 Mycobacteriaceae bacterium | reverse complement strand
TACGGTCCGGACAGCTTCGGTGCCTCCACGGGCGCCGCGGTCCCGCTCGACGACTACGGCTTCTCCGACTACCGGTAGCCTGCTAACCCAGAACGACCCGTGAATTGCGTCCAACGCAATTCACGGGTCGTTCTGGATTTCGGGTTACTTGGGCATCGGGGGGACTTTGGGAGCCTGGACGCCGAGGCTGGTCGCGCCGGCGTCGACCAGAGGCTGGCCGCCCGCGGCGACGAGGCCGGCGAGGCCGCCGATGATCCCGCCGACGACGGTCGTGACGGGAACCGTGATGAAGTCGAAGATGAACAGGCCGGCCGGGAAGCCCACGAGGAATCCGATGGCGGCCCCGATCGCGGCGCCTGCCAGGGCGGTGGGGGCGGCCTTTTCGGCCTCGGCCATGAACCGGTCCTGGGCGGCGCCGGGGCGCACGGGTTTGGCGGCCATGCCGATGGGCGACAGAGACAGCCGGGTGCCCGCGGTGTCGATGGTCGGGCGCAGGGCGATGGGACGGTCGGCGACTTTGAGCCGCATCGGGAGCGTGGCGACGGTCCGGCCGGTGCGGTCGGCGACGGCGATCGACCGGCCGTCCCGGGACGCGACGAACTTGCCGTTGGCGATGGTGGTGACCGCGGCGCGCCGGTCAGGGGACAGGGCGGCGCGGTAGTCGACGCCGCCCTGGGAGCCGCGGACCTGCGGGCCGGTCGCCGTCCGAACGATTCCGGGCCGGTCGGCCGGGGCGGGCTTGGCGTCGGCGACGCCGGTTCCCGCGAGAGCGGCGGACGCTGTCGCGAGCAGTGCGGCTGCGGTGAACTTCGTAAACTTCAAGGCGCTCTTCCCATCTCGCCGACATCCGGCCGTCGGCATAGTCGGGGAGACCCTACCGGGAAGTTCCGGCGTGATCCAGACCTCTGGTCGCGCTCATACCCCGCCCATGACCCCAACCCTCCCCGAATGCCCCGTGAACGCACGTCACGGGGCATTCAGGGCCGGCGAACTCCCGTCGCCACCCCGTGGGAATTGTGCTTGTATCCAGAGGTGGCCCGATGGCTGGCGCATGTGGATCTCGACCAATTCCAGGCCGCGGTGGAGTACCGCCGCAGGCCGCACTTGCGGGGTCTGCCGGTCATCGTCGGCGGCAACGGGGACCCGACCGAACCCCGCAAAGTGGTCACGTGTGCGTCGTACCCGGCCCGGGAATTCGGGGTGCGGGCCGGGATGCCGCTGCGGCAAGCGGCGCGGAAATGTCCGGACGGCGTCTTTCTGGCGTTGGACATGGCGACCTACGAGGCCGCCTCCGACGAGGTGATGACGCTGCTGCGGAGCTTCCCGGTGCGACTGGAGGTGCTGGGCTGGGACGAGGCGTTCCTGGCGGCCGATACCGCGGACCCGGAGCAGCTCGCCGCCGACATTCGCCGCGCGGTCGCCGAATTGGGCCTGAGCTGCTGCGTGGGACTCGGCGACACGAAGCAGCGCGCGAAGCTGGCCACCGGGTTCGCCAAGCGCGGCCCGGGAATATACCGGCTCACCGCGGCCAACTGGGACGAGGTGATGGCGGACCGCCCCACCGACGCGCTGTGGGGCGTAGGCAGCCGGATCGCGGCGCGGCTGGGCGAGGTGGGCATTCGAACCGTGGCCGAGCTGGGCGCGGCGGACCCGCGCGAGCTTGCCGCCGCGTTCGGGCCGACGACCGGGCCGTACCTGTGGCTGCTCGGCCGCGGCGGCGGTGAAACCGATGTCGTGACGCAGCCGCGCGCGGCTGCGGGCCGCAGCAAGTCCGAGACGTTTCCCGCCGATCTCACCGACCGCGCCGAGATCGCGGGCCATGTCGACCGCTTGGCGCGCGAACTGGCGGCGGAGATGCTCGACGCGGGGCGGGTCACGGTGCGCGTGGCGGTCACGGTCCGGACCAAGACGTTCTACACGCGCACCAAGATCCGCACGCTGCCCGCGCCCACCACCGACGCCGACGCGATCGCTGCCGCCGCCCTCGACATCCTGGGCCGGTTCGAGCTCGACCGCCCCGTGCGCCTGCTCGGCGTCCGCCTGGAACTCGTGCGCGCCACTCCTGAATGACCCATTTGGTGCGCCAGACGCACTTCATGGGTCGTTCTGGAAGGGGTGTGGGCAGCTGCATACGCATACTCAGCGCATACGGATGATATGAGCTGGTCGGGTGACCAAAGTTGTGGTCATTCGAATCCGGGCGCTGAAAGGCGGAGCGACATGCGGCCCAGCGAACTCATCGACACACCACCGCATTCGGTAGCGGACCCCTCTCACGGACTGGGCCGATTGGCGGAACGGGGGCCTGTCGATTCGCCGCCGCCATACCCGTACGGATGGTTTGCCGCGGGCTTCTCCGACGAGATTCGGGCAGGTGACATCACCACCCGGCAGTTCATGGGTCGCGACATCATCGTGTACCGAACCGAATCAGGCGAGCTGTGCGCGGCCGAAGCCTACTGTCCGCACCTCGGGGCCCATTTCGGGCATGGTGGACGCGTGTGCGGCGAGGTGATCGAATGTCCGTTCCACGGGTTTCGATTCGGCTCCGACGGGGCATGCGCCTCGACGCCGTACGAAGGCGGCGCACCGCCGCCCGCCGCGCGCATGGGCATGCTCGCGGTGCGGGAGTGCTTCGGCATGGTGCTGGTGTACCACGGCCCGGAGGCGACGCCGTCCTGGGAGGTGGAGACGCCCACGGACGACGGTGGCTGGCGTCCGCTACAGAAGCGCAAGTTGAAGTTTCGCAGTCACCCGCAGGAGGTCACCGAGAACGCGGTCGACTACGGCCATTTCGACGGAGTGCACAACATGGGCAACTTCGGAGTGGTGAAGCCGCTGGCGGTCGACGGCCCGCGACTGCGGGTGACCTACACCGCGGACTACCGGCTGCCGATCAAGGGAGTCTGGAAGGGCGAGTTCGACATTCGGGTCGACGGTCTCGGATTCTCCATAGTTGAGGTGAGCTTGCCGTTCGGATGGCTATTCCGGCAGCTGGTGCTGACGACGCCGACACAGGGCCGCGAGATCGACGTCTATCTGGCGGTGAGCGTCCGGCGTACGAGGACCCGAATCCTCGCGGCCATCGCCGCCCCCGCCGAGCGGCTCTGGGGTCAGATCGTATTGCGGCTAATCGAGATCGAACTCGGTCGCGACCAGCGGATGTGGGAGCACAAGAAGTATCTGAACAGCCCGGCACTCGCTAGCGGCGACGGCCCGATCGGGCGTTACCGGCGCTGGGCGCGCCAGTTCTACCCGGGAGCGGACAATGGCAACGGCGCGCACTGACCGGGCACGTTCTCGCGTTGCGCCGCTGGTTCGTTCGGGGTGGGGCGGGGCGGCGGCCTGGGGTCCCGCACTTTTCGTCGCGGGCTTGTGGGCCGCCGGGGTCGCGACGCACACCGTGGTCCGCGGCTTCGACCCGGTGGTGGCCGCGGTGCAGCTGTTCCTGGCCGTCAACCTGCTGGTCTGCGGCTGGGAATTGGTGCTGTTGCGGTATCCGGACCAGGTGCGGGCCGACTTCGACCGGCACCGTGAGCAATTGGCGGACTACCGAACGCTGCGCGATATGTTCGCGGCGCGCACTGGCATTGCGGGAGTGTGACCGCGGTACTGGTACCGCGTGTGGTCGTACTATGCGCGCCTCGACCGCAGCTACCTGGACCAGAATTCGTACGGGTACGTCATCGACGTCTGCAACGGGCTTTTCACGCTGCTGCCGAGTGTGTTCATTTTGGCGATGATGACGTGGCAGGCGGTGCCTGCCCGCGCCCTGGGCATGGTCATGCTCGCGACCTTCTACCAGATGTTGTACGGGACGCTGGCGTATTTCTTTGCCTACCTCCGCAATCAGCGCGGTCGCGGCCACCCGCTCGGCCGGGTGCTGATGCTGGTCGGAGCGTCGAACTCGGTGTGGATCGTGTTCCCCGCGATAGGCATCGGCCTGGCGGCTCAGCTCATCGCGAGCGGCGCCTACTGAAGGCCATCGGGACATTCAATTTCGGAATGTCCGTGATTTCCACCACAGAAGGAGGAGAATGGCGGCACGCATCCACCCACCACTCTGAGGAGCTCGCAAGCATGGCGAGTCGCAAGCTGGAAAGGGTCGCGGCGCGTTCTGCGTTCGCGACCTCGTTGGAGAGTCCGTTCATCGCCGCCGCCGTGCTCGTACCGCCGGTGCTGGTGTTCGCGCTGATGTGGCTTCTGGTCGGGCTCGCCGCCGCCATGGTCGTCCTCGGGGTGGTGGCGGTGCTGGCGGCCGCCGGTTTGGTGTTCACCTGACTCGGATGGTGGGGTTTCAAACCTCCAGAATGACCCGTGAAGTGCGCTGGGCGCACGCCTTGGGTCATTGTGGAGGTTTGCCTCCTCGGGTCGTCGCCGTCGCGGCGCTAGGCTCCCGGGCATGCCTTCTCCCGTCTCGGCGGCTGAGCCGGAACGCGCCGGGGCCGCGACGCCCGGACCGCTGGATCGCTTCTTCGAGCTGACCGGACGCGGCACCACGGTCGCCCGGGAGGTTCGCGGCGGTCTCACCACGTTCGTGGCCATGGCCTACATCCTGTTGCTCAACCCGATCGTCCTGGGCGGCGCCCAGGACGTGACGGGCGCCAAACTGTCAGTCCCCCAACTGACTACGATGACGGCGTTGTCGGCCGCGATCTCCACCGTCCTGATGGGACTCGTCGGCAACGCCCCGCTGGCGATCGCGGCGGGCCTCGGCGTAAACGCGGTCATCGCATACCAGGCCGCCCCGCACATGACGTGGCCCCAGGCCATGGGCCTGGTGGTGCTCGAGGGCGTCGTCATCGTCTTGCTGGCGGTCACCGGGCTGCGCGAGCGCATCATGCATGCGATCCCGCTGCCGCTCAAACACGCGATCGTCGTCGGCATCGGAATGTTCATCGCGCTGATCGGCCTGGTGGACGCGGGTTTCGTCAGCTCCGGCGGCGGCACGCCGCTGGCGCTCGGGACCGGCGGCCACTTGCGGACGTGGCCGTCGGCCGTCTTCGCGGCCGGCCTGCTGCGGATGATCGTGCTGTATGTGCGGCGGGTGCCCGGGGCGATTCTGATCAGTATCGTGACCGCCACGGTGTTGGCGGTCGTCGTGAACACGACAGCGACGGTGTCGGACAAGTCGTGGGGCACAGTGGTGCCGAAGATCCCGGAAAAGATCGTGGCCACACCGGATTTCGGCCTGTTCGGCAAGGTCGACCTGTTCGGCGGGTTCGCGCGGGCGGGTCTGCTGACCGCGTCGATCATTCTGTTCACGCTGGTGCTGAGCGGCTTCTTCGACGCGATGGGCACGATCCTCGGCATCACCGACGAGGCCGGGTTGGCGCGGCCGGACGGCTCGGTGCCGCGACTGGGGCCGATTCTCGCCGTGGACGGCCTCGGCGCGGTCGTCGGCGGGATCACCGGCTCTTCGGCGGGCACGGTGTTCGTCGAGTCGGCGGCCGGCGTCGGCGAGGGCGCGCGCACCGGACTGGCGAACCTGGTCACGGGCGGGTTGTTCACTCTCGCACTGTTCTTCGCGCCGCTGGCCGCGGTGGTGCCCGCGCAGGCCGCCGCCCCCGCACTGGTCATCGTCGGAGCGCTGATGTGCACACAGGCCGCCAAGATCGACTGGTCCGATCTCGGCACCGCCATCCCGGTGTTCCTGACCATCGTCATGATGCCGTTCACCTACAGCATTACCAACGGCGTCGGCGCGGGCGTGATCGCTTACACCGTCATCGCGCTGTCCCGCGGCACGACCCGCGGAGCGGGCCTGCTGCTGCCGATCATTTCCGTCGTCTTCCTCGCCTATTTCGGCATCAACATCATCGAGCGCTGAACCAGCCCCATAAGGCCACGCGTTTTACACCCGTAGCGCGCATCTACACCCGCTGCTGAGGGTGTAGATGCGCGCTACGGGTGTAAACGCGTGGCAGTGTCGGATCAGCAGGTCGACAGTGGTTTCCGGTGAAACGTCACCTAATCGGGGTTCATCGTCGGTCTTTCGCTGGTTCTCCGGCCTAGCGTTTGCGGCAGTCACGTTGCGGGGGAACGTTTTCATTCGTCCGCGGCGTCGCGCAAAGAATCACTGAATGGCTAGGAAGGCTTGTCATGAAACAGTCCACTCGCCGGAGCGGGGTGCAAGCCGCGATCGTCGTGGCGGCGTCGATTCTCGCCGTCGGTCTCGGTGCATACGGCGGCGCGTATGCCGCGCCGGGCCCGGGCGCCGATCCGTCCGCACCGGTGACTGAACAGCAACTGGCCGACTATATTTCGGCCGGCCTGCATCGCACTCCGAAAGGGGAGGTGGTCCGGGCCGTCGCGGATTCGGGCAGTGCCGACTCCACCGGATCGGCCTGCACATCCGGCAGCGGCGCGGGATCGGGCAACGGGTCGGGCGACTGCTACGGCGGTTCGGGCAGCAGCACCGGTTCCGCCGGCGGGCACTACTCCGTCCCGTCCGGGTACGGCCCAGCGATGACATCCTGGGTAGGCGCGTTCACCTACGGGCTGTTCAACCCGAACGCGGGAGCTCCCGGCACCAACGACTGGAACTGCAAGCCCAGTGCGGCGCACCCGCGGCCGGTGGTGTTGGTGCACGGCACCTGGATGAACGCCTACAACGGCGCCGCTTACCTGGCGCCGGAGTTGAAGAAGGACGGATACTGCCTGTTCGCGCTGAACTACGGGCAGTCCAACCTTGTTCAAGGCGGCGGACTCGGCCCGATCCTGCCCGGGATCAACGGCACCGGGTACATCGAGGATTCGGCCAAGCAGCTGAGTCAGTTCGTGGACCGGGTGCTCGCGGCCACCGGCACGCAACAGGTCGACATGATCGCGCACTCGCAGGGCGGGGTGATGGCGCGGTATTACCAGAAGTTCGCGGGCGGCCAGGGCAAGGTGAAGAAGATGGTCACCATGGGTTCTACCCATCACGGCACCGCGCTGGTCGGCATCGGCGCATTGGGGCGGGCTGTCAACAACCTCGGCATCGACGTGCTCGGCCTGGTGGAGGTCTTCGTCGGACACGCGGGCATTCAGCAGACGGTCGGCTCGACCTTCATCCACAAGGTCAACGCGGGCGGCGATACTGTCCCGGGCACCGACTACACGGTGATCGCCACGAGGTACGACGAGGTCACCAACCCGTACCCGCTGACCTTCCTGAACCCGGGTCCGGGCGCGACGGTCACTAACGTGACCCTCCAGGACGGCTGTGAGCAGGACCTGTCCGACCACCTGACGATGCAGTACTCCCCGCGGGCGCTGTCGGTCATCCGGCGCGCGCTCGATCCGGCAGGCAACCACCGGCCGGTGTGCACCTTCAACCCCTGGCTGGTCGGCGGCGCAGGCAGCCTTTAGGCCAGTCCAGAATGACCCGTGACGTGCGCTCAACGCACGTCACGGGTCATTCTGGAGGGGTTCAGCGGGGGATGTGGAAGGCGGTGAGGTCGGCGGCGCCGGGGTCTAGGTCGAGCCAGCCGCGGTCGAATTCGAGCACGGCGAGGGCAGAGGTGGGGAATTTGGCGCTCAGCGCGTCGGCGGCGGGCGACTCCCGGTTGGCGGCTAATTCCCATGCGGTCCAAGGCATTCCGGGGGAGTGGCCGATGACCAGCAGGGTGTGGACACTGTCGTCGACGAGGCGGACGAGGTCGATGAGCGTGTGCGGAGAGGCTTCGTAGATGCCCGCTTCGAAGGCGGCGGGGGCGGTGACGCCGGTGGCCTCGAGAGTTTCGCGGGTGCGCGCCGCGGTCGAGCACAGCACCGCGTCGATGTCGGGGTGGTGCGCGCGCAGCCACTCGCCCGCGAGGCCCGCTTCGCGGCGGCCGCGCTCGGCGAGCGGCCGGTCGTGGTCGGCGACGCCGTCCGGGTACCCGGACTTGCCGTGCCGCATGAGGATGAGTGTCCGCATGCACACCAACCTAGCGGCGCGGCGGCGAGTAGCGCCGTCGATACCGCACGTCACGGGTCATTCCGGAAGATCGCGACATTCAACCGGGAGCGATGTCATCGCGCTACCGTTGAACAATGACGACCGGTGCGGTGATCGTCGTCGGAGCCGGGCCCACGGGCCTGTTGCTTGCGGGGGATCTTGCGGCCCAAGGCATTCCCACCACTCTCGTGGAGCGGCACGCGCGCGGATCGGCATTGAGCCGGGCCTTCGCCGTGCACGCGCGCACGCTGGAGCAGTTGGAGATGCGCGGTCTGGCAGCGGATGTGGTCGCGCGGGGGCAGCCGGTGCGACAGGCCCAAGTGCTCGGCGCGGTGCGGGTGGACCTGTCCACGATGCCGAGCCGGTTCCCGTTCGTCCTCATCGTGCCGCAATACGAGACTGAGGCGGTGCTCGAGGAGCGGGCGCGCCAGGTCGGTGTGCGCATCGTGCGCGCCGCCGAACTCACCGAGCTGAGCCAGGACGGCGCGGGCGTGACCGCGCGGCTGTCGACCGACGAAACCCTGGAGGCGAGCTTCCTGGTGGGCGCGGACGGGCACGCCAGCACGGTGCGGCGGCTGGTCGGCCAGCGGTTCCCCGGGCGAACCGTGATCAAGTCGGTGCTGTTGGCCGACGTGCGGCTGACGGATCCGCCGGACGGTGCGGCGGTGCGCGCGGTCGGCGGCCGGTTCACCTTCATCGCGCCGTTCGGGGACGGCTACCACCGCGTGATCGCCTGGGACACCGACCAGCAGTGGCAGGACGAGTTCGCGCCGGTGGACCTCGGCGAGGTGCGGGTGATCATGCGGGCGGTCTTCGGCACCGATTTCGGCATGCGCGACCCCCGCTGGAGCTCGCGCTTCCACAGCGACGAACGGCAGGTGCCGCAGTACCGCGTCGGGCGGGTCTTCCTGGCGGGCGACGCGGCGCACGAGCATTCCCCCGCGGGCGGCCAGGGCATGAACCTCGGCATGCAGGACTCGGCGAACCTGAGCTGGAAGCTGGCGCAGCAGCTGGTCGGCGGCCGCGACCTGCTCGACACCTACCACACCGAGCGGCGCCCGGTCGGCTCGGCGGTGATCAGGGGCACCGGCAGGCTGTTGCGGCTGGCGCAGTTGACCGGCCCCGCTCGGCTGGCGCGCGACGCCACGGCTTTCGCGGCGCTGCGCATCCCCGCGCTGGCGCACGCCGGCCAGCGGGCGCTGGCCGGGCTCTGGGTGCGTTACCCGGCCCCGCCCGGCGAGCACCACCTCGTCGGCACCCGGGCGCCGGA
>JABFVX010000263.1 GCA_013362555.1 Mycobacteriaceae bacterium | reverse complement strand
GTGGAGGTACTACTTGCGGCGGAACAGGGCGTTGCCGAGCCAGGTGATGGGGTCGTACTTGCGGTCGACGACGCGTTCTTTCATGGGGATCAGGGCGTTGTCGGTGATCTTGATGTGTTCCGGGCAGACTTCCGTGCAGCACTTGGTGATGTTGCAGAGCCCGAGGCCGTGGTCGGCTTGGGCGGTCTCGCGGCGGTCGGCGGTGTCGAGGGGGTGCATCTCCAGTTCGGCGATGCGCATGAGGAACCGCGGTCCGGAGAAGGCTTCCTTGTTCTCGTCGTGGTCGCGCACCACGTGACAGGTGTTCTGGCACAGGAAGCACTCGATGCACTTGCGGAACTCCTGCGAACGCTCCACGTCCACCTGCTGCATGCGGTATTCGCCCGGCTTCAGGTCCGGCGGGGGCGTGAACGACTGCACCTCGCGCGCCTTGGCGTAGTTGAAGGAGACGTCGGTGACGAGGTCGCGAATCACCGGGAAGGTGCGCATCGGCGTCACCGTGATGATTTCGTCGTGGTCGAACACCGACATCCGGGTCATGCACAGCAGCCGCGGCTTGCCGTTGACCTCCGCCGAACACGAGCCGCATTTGCCCGCTTTGCAGTTCCAGCGCACCGCGAGGTCCGGGGCCTGCGTGGCCTGCAACCGGTGGATGATGTCGAGCACCACCTCACCCTCGTTCACGGCGACGGTGAAGTCGTGCAGCTCGCCCTTCTCCGAATCCCCGCGCCACACCCGGAGTTTCGCGTCGTAGCTGGTCTTGGCCTGGGTCATCGCGCCATCTCCTTCACCGGGAGGTCAGCCAATTCCTCCGGGGTGTAGTACTTTTCGAGTTCCGAGCGGTCGAACAGCTCCAGCAGGTCCGGACGCATGGCGGACTGCGCCTGCCTGACCACTTCCACCGCTCCGTCCGCGCCCAGGCCGCACACCAGCAGGGCGTTGCGCCAGTCCGGGTCCATCTTCGGGTGGTCGTCGCGGGTGTGGCCGCCGCGGCTTTCGGTGCGCAGCAGCGCCGCGCGCGCGACGCACTCGCTCACCACGAGCATGTTGCGCAGGTCGAGGGCGAGGTGCCAACCGGGGTTGAACTGACGGTGCCCTTCGACCAGAACCCGCTGGTACCGGCGCTTCAGCTCGTCGAGCCGCTCGATGGCCCGCGCCACCTCGTCCGGTTTGCGAATGATGCCGACGAGGTCGTTCATCGCCTGCTGCAAGTCGGTGTGCAGGGTGTAGGGATTCTCCGACGCGCCTTCGGCGTCGAACGGCGCCACGGCCTCCTTCGCGGCCTCGGCGATGTCGGCGTCGGACGGGGCGGGCCGCTCGGCCAGGCCCTCGATGTACTCGGCCGCGCCCAGTCCCGCGCGGCGGCCGAACACCAGCAGGTCCGACAGCGAGTTGCCGCCGAGCCGGTTGGATCCGTGCATGCCGCCGGAACACTCGCCCGCGGCGAACAGTCCGGGCACCGAAGCCGCCGCGGTGTCCGGGTCGACCTCGATGCCGCCCATGACGTAGTGGCACGTCGGCCCGACTTCCATGGGCTCCTTGGTGATGTCGACGTCGGCGAGCTCGAGGAACTGGTGGTGCATGGACGGCAGCCGCCTGCGGATCTCGTCCGCGGGCAGCCGCGACGCGATGTCGAGGTACACCCCGCCGTTCGGCGTTCCGCGGCCCGCTTTCACCTCTTCGTTGATGGCGCGCGCCACTTCGTCGCGCGGCAGCAGGTCCGGGGTGCGCCGGGCCGAGTCGTTGTCCTCGAGCCACTTGTCGGCCTCGGCCTCGGTTTCGGCGTACTGGCCCTTGAACACCGCGGGGATGTAGTCGAACATGAACCGCTTGCCGTCGGTGTTCTTCAGCACCCCGCCGTCGCCGCGCACGCCCTCGGTCACGAGGATGCCCTTGACGCTCGGCGGCCACACCATGCCGGTGGGGTGGAACTGGAGGAACTCCATGTTGATCAGCTTCGCGCCCGCCCGCAGGGCCAGCGCGTGCCCGTCGCCGGTGTACTCCCAGGAGTTCGAGGTCACCTTGTAGGACTTGCCGATTCCGCCGGTCGCCAGCACTACCGCGGGCGTCTCGAACAGCACGAACCGGCCCGATTCGCGCCAGTACCCGAACGCGCCCGCGATCCGGTCCTGTCCGTCCTCGCCTGCGCCGGTGAGCAGCTCGGTGATGGTGCATTCGGCGAAAACCTTGATGCGCGACTCGTAGTCGCCGGTCTCGGCGAAATCCTCCTGCTGCAGCGAGACGATCTTCTGCTGCATGGTGCGGATGATCTCCAGGCCGGTGCGGTCGCCGACGTGGGCCAGCCGCGGGTAGGTGTGGCCGCCGAAGTTGCGCTGGCTGATCCGCCCGTCCTTGGTGCGGTCGAACAGCGCGCCGTAGGTCTCCAGCTCCCACACCCGGTCCGGCGCCTCGCGGGCGTGCAGCTCGGCCATCCGCCAGTTGTTGAGGAACTTGCCGCCGCGCATCGTGTCTTTGAAGTGCGTCTGCCAGTTGTCCTTGGCGTTGGCGTTGCCCATCGAGGCGGCACAGCCGCCCTCGGCCATGACGGTGTGCGCCTTGCCGAACAGCGACTTGCACACCACGGCGACCGAGTGGCCCCGCTCGCGCGCCTCGATGACCGCGCGCAGCCCCGCGCCGCCCGCGCCGACAACCACGACGTCGTAGTTGTGCCGTTCCACTTCAGGCATGAGTTGTGAGCCCTTTCGGGTTGTGCGGCGGGTCTTAACCCACGAATCGGAAGTCGGTGATGTGGCCGCCCGCGACCAGCGAGATGTACAGGTCGGTGAGCACCAGGGTGGCCAGCGTGACCCAGGCCAGCTGCATGTGCCTGGTGTTGAGCTTCGATACCTGGGTCCAGGTCCAGTACCGGACCGGGTGCGCGGAGAAGTGCTTGAGCCGCCCGCCCGCGATGTGCCTGCACGAGTGGCATGACAGGGTGTACGCCCACAGCAGCGCGACGTTGACCCACAGCACGACGTTGCCGACGCCGAGGCCGAAGCCCCCGGGGCTGTGCATGGCCATGACCGCGTCGTAGGTGTTGACCAGCGACACGACCGTGGCGACGTAGAAGAAGTACCGGTGTGCGTTCTGGATGATCAGCGGCAGCTTGGTCTCGCCGGAGTAGCTCGCGTGCGGCTCGGCCACCGCGCACGCGGGCGGCGACATCCAGACGGAGCGGTAGTAGGCCTTCCGGTAGTAGTAGCAGGTGAGCCGGAAGCCCAGCAGGAACGGCAAGACCAGGAACCCCAGCGGGATCCAGCTTGGCAGCGCGCCGAACCAGGCGCCGAAGTGGCGCGCGCCCGCTTCACACGAGGTCGACACGCACGGCGAGTAGAACGGCGTGAGGTAGTGGTAGTCGTCGACCCAGTAGTCCCGCCGGACGAACGCGCGGATGGTGGCGTAGATGATGAACGCCGAGAGGCCGAGGACGGTGAGCAGCGGCTGGAGCCACCAGCGGTCGGTGCGCAAGGTGCGCTCGTCCAGCCGGGCCCGGCCGGGGCCGCGAACCCCGGTGCCCCCGCCTGCCCCCGCGGAGCCGCCGGGTGACGCCTGCACGGACTTGGTGATCGTCATCGAACCCCTTCACCTATTCGGTGTGCCTTCTCGGAATTATGGTCCCCGCCACATCCCGGAGTCTTTGTGATGCTGGGCACATTACGGCACGTCCTCGGAGAACCGGCTCAGTGACTCCCGTTTACGACCCGCGCCCTCGCCTCGACGCGGGCGCGGACCACCGACAGGACCCGTGGCCCTGCCGGTCCATTTCACTGAACTTCCGCCGAAGTTGGTTGGACTGGCGGGCGTATTCCCCAAATTGATATGGACCCGGAAATTCGCAGCTAATGACAGGTGTGATGCCTGGACTTCGCCGACTACGGAGCGGTCCGTTGGTTGTAACGGGGGAGCGGGGCTGGTCGAATTGTGTTCAGGCGAAGGATTTTCGCCGACCGGGCGGGTGGGACGCGCCTCGGATGCTCCAACGCTCCAGTGATGAGGACAGGGAAAAGCAATGCGTATTCGGGGTGCGGTCGGCCGGGCAGCGGCTGCGGCGGCCGGTTCAATCATCGCGGCGACGACGCTCGCGGGCGCCGCGTCGGCAGGCGTGGACGGCGTGGCCAGCATCGTCGGCCACGGCGGTGTCGCCATCGAGATCAGCCAGGTCGACACGAAGATCGACTTCGTACCGCCGCTGGACGGAAATCCGTTGTCCCGCGAGTGGTTCCACTCCGGCCGGATCGGGTTCCGGGTGACCGGGGCGCGCGCCAAGGAATGGCACGGCAAGGTGACCGTCGGCTACCAGGTCGGGTATCCGGCCACGCTGAACGGGCGCATCCGGCTCAAGTACTCCACGCCGAGCCTGGGCATCGGCCCGGTGGGACCCGCAACGCCCGGGCTGTTCTTCGGCGACCTGCTTCCGCAGGCGGGCATCGAGGTCGAAGCCGGCTTCGGTCCCGGAATTCAGCAGATCGAGGTCTCCGAAGGCGAAATCAGCGGGGAGTCAGGGTTCCTCCAGCTGAGCGGACTGCACGGATCGTGCTCCGGGGTGCTGGGCCAGATGAACGTGCGGCCGTACGTTCGCGTGGTGAGCTCCTCCGGCGACGCACTCGTGGTGTACGGGCAGACCCGGGCCGCCTGAGGTGACGACACACTGCCGGTTGTGCGGAAGCTCCCGGCTCACGAGCGTTCTCGACCTCGGCGCGACTCCGCCGTGTGAACGGTTCCTCACCGCGGCCGAGCGCGACCTGCCCGAGCCTACGTTCCCGCTGCACCTGCGGGTGTGCGAGGACTGCCTGCTGGCGCAGGTCCCGGCGCTGATCACGCCGGCCGAGACGTTCACCGAATACGCGTATTTCTCGTCGTACTCCGACAGTTGGGTCGCCCACGCCAAAGATTTCGTGACGACCGCGGCGGAGTGGCTCGAGCTCGGCCCGGACTCCTTCGTCGTCGAGGTCGCGGGAAACGACGGCTACCTGCTGCAACACGTGGTGGCCAGGAACATCCCGTGCCTGAGCATCGAACCGTCGGCCAACGTCGGCGCGGCGGCCGCGGCCCGCGGGGTTCCGACGCGCACCGCGTTTCTCGACGAGAAGCTGGCGGACCAGGTCCGCGCCGACCACGGCCCGGCGGACCTGGTGGTGGCCAACAACGTCTACGCGCACATTCCGGACCTGCTCGGCTTCACCCGCGCCCTGCGCGGGCTGATGTCGGACACCGGGTGGCTCAGCATCGAGGTACACCACGCGCTGAACCTGGTGACGCTGGGGCAATTCGACACGATCTACCACGAGCACTTCCAGTACTACACCGTGCAGTCCGCGACCAGGGCGCTGGCCACCGCGGGACTCACCGTCGTGGATGTGGAAACGCTTGCGACGCACGGTGGTTCGATCCGCCTGTGGGCCCGTCCGGCACAGGCTGTCGGCCTGGTCGGCGGAGACCAGCGCTCCGACCGGCTCACCGCCGCGCTGCGCACCGAGCAGGCCGCCGGGCTGCACAGCACGGCCGGCTACCACGCCCTGCGCACGCGCACCGAGAAGGTGCGACACGAGTTGCTGCGCTTCCTGCTCGACTGCCGCCGCGACGGCAGACGGGTGGTGGGCTACGGCGCCCCGGGCAAGGGCAACACCCTGCTCAACTACTGCGGCATCCGGTCGGATCTGCTCGAGTACACCGTGGACCGAAACCCTTACAAACACGGGCGGTTCACCCCGGGCACCCGCATCCCCATCTATCCGACCGAGCGGATCGCGCAGGACCGACCGGACGTGATCGTGGTGCTGCCCTGGAATCTGGAGTCCGAAATAACCCGGCAATTGCGCTATGTCGCGGACTGGGGTGCGGTGCTCGTCTACCCGCTGCCCGAACTGCACGTGGTCGACCCGAAACGTGCTGAGCCTGTTGCGAAGGAACCGGCATGAAAGTCGTCTTGTTCTGCGGTGGTTACGGAATGCGGATGCGCAACGGCTCGGACGACGTGATTCCCAAGCCGATGCAGATGGTAGGTCCGCGGCCGCTGCTGTGGCACGTCATGCGCTACTACGCGCACTACGGCCACAAGGACTTCGTGCTGTGCCTCGGCTACGGCGCGGCCCACATCAAGAACTTCTTCCTGACCTACCAGGAGTCGGTCTCCAACGACTTCGTGATCCGTTCGGGCCGAGTCGAACTGCTGCGGTCCGACATCAGCGACTGGTCGATCACCTTCGTGGACACCGGGGTCGAGTCGCCCATCGGCGAGCGGCTGCGCCGAGTGCGCGAGCACCTCGACGGCGAACAGCGGTTCCTGGCCAACTATGCCGACGTGCTCACCGACGCCCCGCTCGACCAGGTGATCGATGCCTTCGAGCAATCCGGCGCGGCCGCGTCGATGCTGGTCGTGCCGCCGCAGTCCTCGTTCCACTGCCTGGAAATGGACACCGCGGGAGCGGTCACGGGCATCACCCCGGTGTCCCGGCTGCCGATATGGGAGAACGGCGGCTACTTCGTGCTGACGCCCGAGGTGTTCGAATTGCTCCCGCCAGGCGGGGATCTGGTGGAGGACGCGTGCGGGGCGCTGGCCCGGCAGGGCAGGCTGTTCGGTTACCAGCACCTCGGCTTCTGGAAGCCTGCCGACACCTTCAAGGAGCGGGCCGAGCTCGACGACGGCTACCACCGCGGCGCGCGCCCATGGGCAGTGTGGGAGCGCACGCCCGTCTCCGCGCAATGATCGACCTGCGCCCGGAGCGAATTGCCGAGGTCGCCGCGCTCGGCGCGCACTGCGACGACATCGCCATCGGCGCGGGCGGCACCCTGTTGACGCTGGCGAAGGCCGTCCCCGGGCTGACTGTCCGGGTGCTCGTACTGACCGGCGGCGCGACCGCGCGGGAACAGGAGGAGCGCGCCGCGCTGGCCGACTTCTGCCCGGGCGCCCGCGTCGAGGTCACGGTGCTCGACCTGCCGGACGGCCGCACCCCCGCACACTGGGACCGGGTGAAGCAGGCACTGGCCGATTTCCGGCGCGGCAGCGCCGCCCAGGTGGTGTTCGCGCCGCAGCCCGGCGACGCCCACCAAGACCACCGGCTGCTGGCCCGGTTGGCGCCCACCGAGTTTCGCGACCAGCTCGTACTCGGCTACGAGATCGTCAAGTGGGAGACCGACACCGCGCGGCCGACGATGTTCCATCCGCTGCACGCGGACGTTCTCGACGCCAAGATCGCGCTGCTGCACAAGCATTACGCATCGCAGGTCGGCCGCGACTGGTTCGACGAGGAGACCTTCCGCGGACTGGCCCGGCTGCGCGGCGTGCAGTGCCGCGCTCGCTACGCCGAGGCCTTCACCGCCGACAAGACCACACTCAGGATCACCTGAGAACCAAGGAAATTCAGCGAGGAGTGCTGCGCGAATGCGTGTACTGGTGACAGGGCATCAAGGCTATCTCGGCACGGTGATGGTGCCGGTGCTACAGGCGGCGGGGCACGAGGTGGCGGGCCTGGACAGCGGCCTGTACGCCGACTGCGTGCTCGGGCCCGCCCCGAACGACCCGCAGGCGCTGCGGGTGGACCTGCGCGATGTCACCGCCGCGCAGCTCGCCGGTTTCGACGCGGTGATCCACTTGGCGGCGCTGTCCAACGACCCGCTCGGCGCGCTCGACCCCGCGATCACCTACGACATCAACCACCACGCGTCCGTCCGGCTGGCGCAGCTGGCCAAAGAGGCCGGGGTGCAGCGGTTCCTGTACGCCTCGACCTGCTCGGTCTACGGCGCGGCAGGCGAAGGCCTGGTCGACGAGACCGCTCCGCTGCGGCCGCTGACGCCGTACGCGAGCAGCAAGGTGCGGGTCGAGGGCGACGTGTCGGACTTCGCCGACGACGACTTCTCCCCGGTGTTCCTGCGCAACGCGACGGCCTTCGGGTTCTCGCCCCGGCTGCGCGCCGACATCGTGCTCAACAACCTGGTCGGGTACGCCGTGCTCACCGGGGAGGTGCGGGTGCTCTCCGACGGGACGCCGTGGCGGCCGCTGGTGCACGCGCTCGACATCGCCGACGCCTTCGCCCTCGCGCTCGCGGCCCCGCGCGAGGCCATCCACAATCAGGCGTTCAACATCGGCACCGAGGCCAACAACCTCACAGTCGCCGACATCGCCCAGGCGGTGGTGGACGCGGTGCCCGGCTCCACGCTGCTCATCACCGGCGAGACCGGACCGGACAGCCGCTCCTACCGCGTCGACTTCGCAGCGGCCCGCAAGTACCTCGGCTTCGAAGCGCAGTGGAGCATTCCGTCCGGGGCGAAGCAGCTCTACGCGGCGTATCGCGCCGCGGGCCTGTCCGGCGACGAGTTCTTCCGCCGATTCACCCGGCTCACCCACCTCCAACACCTGCGCGACTCCGGCCATCTCGATGCCGACCTCCGCTTCACCGCGTCCTGAGCGCAGCCTTCATTCACACGGTGTGAATGAAGGACGCGTCCGGGACGGGGCCGTGTCACTGGTTCAGGCGGCGGGCCAGGGTTTGCCAGCTGCCCGCGGCGGCGTCGCGGCCCGAGACGGCGGTGACCGGAAGCGGCCAGGCGATGGCCAGGTCGGGATCGTTGTAGCGCACGGCGAGGTCCTCGGTCGGGTCGTGCGGGCGGTCGATGCGGTAGCACATGTCGGCGGTGTCGGTGAGGGCCTGGAAACCATGCAGGAAACCCGGTGGAATGTACAGGTGCCGAAACTCGATGTCGTCCAGCCGGAACTGGGCCGACCGGCCGTAGGTGGCCGAAGCGGGCCGGGTGTCGACGATGACGTCGAGCACCGCGCCCTGGGCGCACCGCACCAGCTTCGCCTCGCCGCGGCCGCTGCGGCCGTGCATCCCGCGCACGACGCCGCGGCGCGAGCGCGACTGCGAGTCCTGTGTGAATGCCGCCGCACTGCCGGGCTTTCCCATCGCGCGGTCGAAATCGGCGCTGTCGAAAGTGCGGGTGAACAGCCCGCGCTCGTCGTGGAACGGCTCGGGCACGAAGACCAGGACGTCGGCGATATGGGTTCGCTCCACCCGCATTCGGGGACGGTAGCATGACGCGCTGCCGCGGCTGCGCGAGTCCGAATACACACCGGGTGCTCGATCTCGGCGCCGTTCCGGCCGCGGACTTCTTCCCGCCCGCGCACACCCCGGTGCGGGCGGCGGAATCCGCCCATCCCCTCGCGATGGACCTGTGCGAGGACTGCGGGCTGGCCCAGCTCGCCGCCGACGACACCCGCCCCGACGAGCCGAAA
>JABFVX010000043.1 GCA_013362555.1 Mycobacteriaceae bacterium | reverse complement strand
GGCGACGCATGCCGAAGCTCGGCCGGTCTCGCGTACCCGTACCGGAGGGACGGCGCGCGAACCGAAGTCTCGTACGCCGCCCGGCAGGTGACCGCGCCGGGCCTTGTGGGCGGCTGCCGGGGTCGCGATCGGGGCGGTTGTCCCCTATACACCGGTCTTCACCGGTACGGAATGCGGCCACCGTAAGCCCGATCACATCATTAAATCAAGTGATCGGAAAACTTGATTTTATCCTTCCTTGGGCATGCAATTCGGTGCACAACGTCCGAGGCTGGATCAAGGGGGCGGTGCCCGGTCGGTGAACTCGTGGAGCAGGTGGTGGCTCAGGTCTCCCAGGTACTCATTGGTCATCCGACGGCGTTCGAACCGCCATGCGCCGCCGCGCCGTTGGAAGGTGTCGTAGTAGCGGCCCGACAGGATTGGTTGGAGCGGCAGACTCTCCGTGCACTGGAACACCGTGACGTACGAGCGGCACGTCGCACGCCCCTCGGCGTCGTCCACGTCGAGCATCAGGTTCGTGGTGACATGTCGGGTGTGCGGCGTGCCGTTGTCCGGATAGATCCGCACCCAGTCCTGGTACATGGCCTGGACCTGGTCACGCCCGACGTATTCGGCGCCCGTCTCCTGCACCTGGATGACCGCATAGGCGAACAGCTCACCGACTCCGGCGAAATCCCCGCTGTCGATCAGCTCGGCGTACCGGTAGACAAGCCTCGGCACCGCCACGTGCCCCGACAGGGGCGAGTCCTCGACCATAAACACTCCTAACCAAGCGCATGCTTGGCAGCAGACTTCCGGTCGAATTGCCACGTGTCAAGCGATGCGAGGCCGTGGGCAGTAGTGCGGCTCCGCCTGGGTTCAGGCGCGCCTGTCGGTGAACTGTGAGTTTCTGGCGGCCCGTTCGGTCAGCAGACGGCGTGGGCCGGTGCCTTCGGTGCCGAGGGTGTCGTCGCGGTTCCGGAGGATGCAGCGGTCGATGGACAGGCATCCGCAGCCGATGCAGTCGGCGAGGTTGTCGCGGAGGCGGGTCATCTGCTGGATGCGCTCGTCGAGTTCGGTATGCCAGCGACGCGACAGTTCGGCCCAGTCTTCGCGGGTCGGCGTGCGTCCCTGGGGCAGGCCTTCCAGCGCCGCGGCGATCACCCGCAGGGGGATGCCGAGGTCCTGGGCGACGCGGATGAAGGCGACGCGGCGCAGCGTGTCGCGCGGGTAGCGGCGCTGGTTGCCGGTCGTGCGGCGGCTGTGGATCAGTCCGCGCTTCTCGTAGAAGTGCAGTGTGGTGATGGGGGCGCCGGAGCGGGCCGCGAGCTGGCCGACCGTGAGTTCCGCGGCGTCGAAGGAAGGCGGTTGCACCATGCCGCCGACGCTACCGTTGACCTCGACCAAAGTAGAGGTTTTAGCGTGGCGGCATGATTCCGAGGCGTCGTCCCGCCGTGCCCGCGCAGGCCCCGCGATCCGTGCGGCGTCCGTGGGTCGGTCTGGCCGTCCTGACCCTTCCCGCCTGGCTGGCGTCCCTCGAGCTGACGGTGACCCACCTGGCCCTCCCGACGATCGGGACGCAGTTGGGCGCGAGCAGCACCCAGCAGCTGTGGATCGTGGACATCTACGCCTTCATGCTCGCCGGGTCCATGCTGGCGATGGGCTCGGTGGGCGACCGCATCGGCCGACGACGGCTGCTGCTGACCGGCTCCGCCGTGTTCGCCGCGGCGTCGTCGGCCGCCGCGTACGCCCCCAACGCCGAAACGCTGATCGTGTTGCGCGCGGTGATGGGGGTTGCCGGGTCCACGCTGATGCCGTCGATCCTCGCGCTGACGGCCGCGCTGTTCCCCGACCGCGCCCGGCGCCGCGTCGCGGTCGGGGCGGTCATCGCCAGCGTGTCCGGCGGGACGGCCGCGGGCCCGCTGATCGGCGGCTGGCTGCTCGAACATTTCTGGTGGGGTGCGGTGTTCCTGATCGGCGTCCCGGTCATGGCGCTGCTCCTGTTGCTCGGCCCGTGGCTGCTCCCCGAGACCGCCGGCGGCGCGGGCGCGCGGATCGATGTCGTCAGCGCCTTCCTCACCATCGGCGGCCTGCTGCCCGTGGTCTACGCGCTCAAGCGCCTCGGGGCAGGGGAAGCCGGCGGCGCGGAACTGCTCCTCGTGCTGCTCGGGCTCATCCTGGGCGTGGCGTTCGTGCGGAGACAGCGCCGCCTGGACGTTCCGATGGTCGACCCCACGCTGTTCCGCAACCCGGTGTTCGCGGTCCTGCTCGCCACGCTGATGCTCGGCATCTTCGTGCTCTGGGG
>JABFVX010000054.1 GCA_013362555.1 Mycobacteriaceae bacterium | reverse complement strand
GCCGAAAGCCACTCGTCCGGCCCGGCTGGGCCAGACGCCGCGGTACCGCGTCATCCCGCAGTGGGGGCTGCCCGACCCGCCGCCCGCGCCGCCCACTGTGGACAAGGGCGACGCCGCGTCGGCCCCGCGGTTGCTCGGCTACGTTGCGGCGGCCTACCTCGCGGCGGCCGCGGCCGAGTTCGGGCGCTACCTGATCCTGCTGCGGAACCGGACCCGGCTCATCGACCCGTGGCTGCTGCGGCTGTCGGACCTCACGGTGTTGGCATGCTCGCTGCTGGCCCTAACCCTGGCCGTGGTGACCGCGGTGGTGTGCGTGCGAGCCCTGACCGAGATCCGGCGTGCTGTCTTCGACGCGGCGGGCCGGTCCGACCCGCGCTCCGCACGCCAGATCGCGCTCTGGTGCTTGGTTCCGGGCCTGAATCTGGTCGGCCCCGGCCTGCTGCTCACCGAGCCCGCGCGATTGGTGGCGCCGCGGGCGCTGCGGGCGGTGCGGATCTGGTGGGGCGCCTGGGTCCTGAGCGCCGGAATCGCCCTGACCGCGTTCCTGTGGCGCTGGGCGGATTCGTTGCAGGCCATGGCGAATGGCGTGGCGTTCACCGCACTGGCCGATCTGGCGGCCGCCGGGGTGGCCGTGACGACGCTCTGGGTCATGCGAGAACTGAAAGGCCGCAACTTGATCGGGCGCAGCCCGATCCCGACCCGCCGCGTGCCCGCGGTCGGCCCGGTGCGGCCGGTGATCGCCGAGGTGCGGCCCGCCGAACCAGGCGAGCCGTCCGACAGCACGAGCAGCACGGGCAACGACGATGCGGATCGCACGGACGGCCGCGCCGCGCAGGAGGCCGCGGCGTCATGACCGGAGACCGCCAGCCGTTCGTGGTGGCGCACCGAGGTGCGTCCGCCGCGCGGCCCGAACACACGTTGGCCGCATATGAACTGGCGTTGACAGAAGGCGCCGACGGACTCGAGTGCGACGTCCGGCTGACCAGTGACGGACACCTGGTCTGTGTGCACGACCGGACGATCGACCGCACCTCGCCGAGCACTGGGCTGGTGAGCGAGATGACGCTGGCACAGCTGCGGGACGTGAACTTCGGCGACGAGCAGAGTCCGGCGCCGGTGCTGACCCTGTCCGAATTGCTCACGCTGGCACTGGATTGGCAGCAACGCCCGGTGAAGGTGTTCATCGAGACCAAGCACCCCGTCCGCTACGGCGCCCTGGTGGAAACCAAGGTGCTGGCCGAACTGCACCGATTCGGGATCGCCGCGCCGGCGTCCGCGGCGCACTCCCGAGCGGTCGTGATGTCGTTCGCCGCCACCGCGGTGTGGCGAATCCGCCGCGCCGCTCCGCTGCTGCCGACCGTTCTGCTCGGCGAGACCTGGCGCTATCTCGGCGGCGGCGCGGCAACCACGGTGGGCGCCACCGCCGTCGGCCCGTCGATCCGCACGCTGCGCGACCATCCGGAACTCGTCGACCGGTCCGCCGCGTCCGGCCGGGCCACCTACTGCTGGACCGTCGACGAGCCGATGGACGTCAAGCTATGCGCCGAACTCGGAGTCAGCTGGATCGCGACCAACTACCCCGGCCGCACCAAGGCGCTCCTCAACGGCATGTAGTCCGCGGCGGGAGGTAACCTGTGCGCTCGTGGGCAAGAGCAAGCGCAACACCCCGAAGCCGGACAGCAACCGGGCACAGCGTCTCGCCGAACGCCGAGCAGCGCAGGAGCGCGCAGGCGCGGCGGCGACGCGGCCGTTCCAAGGATTGGCCGCCGAATGCGACCTTGTGGCCTTCCGTGAGTTCGTGCCTTCCGCGACAGCGGAATTGACGATCCCGGACGCGAAACGGCCGGTGCGGCTGGCCACGGTGCTGCCCGGTGCGGTGGCCGCGCTGGTGCGCGCCGCCGAGTCGGGCGACACGGGTTTCGTCGCCGCGCAGGTGCAACACGGCTCCGGGGACCCGGCGGCGGATCTCGGCGTCGCGGTGCGCTGGGCGCAGACCGCCGAGCCGGGCGAGTCGCTGGCCTCCGCGGCCGCGGCGGCGCAGGACGACAGCCCCCGCCTGGCCGACCTGATCGATCCCGACGCGGCCCTCGACATCACCGTGCACCAAGATTTCGGTTGGTGGATCCCGGCCGACGTGACGCCGGACCCACAGGTCGCGGTTGCGGTCGAACGGGCCAACGGCGCGATCCTGCCCACGGCCCAAGTCGAGGTCGACGCCCCCGGCGCGGCATGGTGGGTCGACGCGGGCGAGAAAGCGCACCTGCGCTGGGTGCGCCCGGAGGACGAAGACGACCTGATGCGCGCGCTGGCGCGGATACACGCCGCCGGCGCCTTGACGCTGGGCGAGGGCTCCCGCTTCGCCGGCACGCTGCGGACCCACGGCCTGCTCATCCCGGTGTTCGACCTGGACCGCGAGCGCGCCCCCGAGCACTGGGCACCCGCATGCGCCGCATTCGACACCAGCCTGCGCGCGGCCCTCGCCGAGGGCGCGCCCCTCACCTCGGGCGACCGCCGCGCCCGCGACTACCTCAGCGCCCGCCAACTCACGCTGCGATAGCGCTGCCCACTCTGTCCAGAACGACCCGCGGATTGCGCCCAACGCACTCCGCGGGTCGTTCTGGACGGGTCGCTAGTTGCAGGTGACGCCCGTGGCGTGGACGGGGCAGTAGCCGTCGGGGTTCTTCGCCAGGTACTGCTGGTGGTAGGGCTCGGCGTAGTAGAACGGCTCATCCAGCGGGCGGATCTCGGTGGTCAGTTTGCCGTAGCCCGCGGCGTTGAGCCGCTCGGCATAGTCCGCCGCCGAGCGGGCGGCAGCCTCGGCCTGGTCCGCGCCCACGGTGTACAGCGCCGAACGGTATTGGGTGCCGCGGTCGTGGCCTTGGCGCATGCCCTGGGTGGGATCGTGGTTCTCCCAGAAGAGCCGCAGCAGCTCCGCGTAGGAGACCGCCTTCGGGTCGAACACCACCAACACCGCCTCGGTATGGCCGGTGCGGCCGGTGCACACCTCTTCATAGCTGGGATTCGGGGTGTAGCCGCCGACGTAGCCCACTGCGGTGCTGTACACGCCCGGCACGGTCCAGAACAGTTTCTCCGCGCCCCAGAAACAGCCCATCGCGACGACGGCCCGCTCCAGGCCGTCGGGCCACGGCGGCTGGAGCCGGTGCCCGTTGACGAAATGCGTCTCGGGGACGCGGATCGGCTCGGCTCGGCCGGGCAGCGCCTTGTCCCTGCTCACCAAGGCCGCCTGCCCCCCGGGCACGAACTGATCAAACCACGACATGCGTCGATTCTATGCGGACTGCTCAGCGTGAGCCCGCGTACGCGGGTTCACCTGCGGCTACCGCGGCCGGGCCGGACTTGGCCTCCCGGGCGCGCAGACGGGCCACCCGGTCTGAGATCCAGCGGCTCGCGGGCACCTCGATCCAGCGATAAGCGGCCTCGGACACGAGCGCCGTCGCGGCGAGGAACGCCAACACCGCGCCGGTCTTGCCGAGCGTGCCCACCGTGAGCTGGTAGGTCTTGTACAACAGCAGGGTGTGCAGCAGATAGATCGGGTAGCTGCGGGTGCCGATCCAATGCACCACGGCGGACTTGGTGGCGGGCCCGTCCCAGCGGCCCAGCATCACGACCAGCGTGCCGACGACGACCACCGTCGAGACATAGTGTTGGCCGCCGCTCCAGTACCCGCCGAGGCCGGTCGCGGCCGCGACCGTGGCCAGCTGCGCGAGCGCGCCCGCCACCACCCACGCCGTCGTAACCGTGCGACTCCACGCGAGATAGATCACCATGCCGATGAAGGCCGCGGGCAGCGTGCCGACCAACTTGACGACAATGGGCAGAGCCTGTCCCGGCATCAGCCGGTCGTAGCAGATCACGGCCATGCACAGCGCCGCGCCCAACAGCGGCACTACGCCGGGAAAGCGCCGCAGCAGCGGCCGGGCCGCCACACAGAACACGTAGAACGCGATCTGCACGACCAGCGTCCAGACCACGCCGAGAACGTCGACCTCGGGCCGCAGGAAGAACCCGCCGAGCACGAAGCTGAGCGCGGCCTGCGTCCCCGTGAGGTTGTGCCCGCCGGTGAACAGGTCGTTCACCCCGAGCCAGACCAGGGCGACGGCCTGCGCGATGCTGAACCAGAACAGCGGAAGCAGCCGCCCGATGCGGTTGAACAGGAACACCCCGGGCCGGTGCCGGACGGCCGAACCGGTGATCAGAGTCCCGGTCAACACCAGAAACAGCGCGACGCCGAAGAACGACAGGTGTTGGTTGAGCCGCAGGCCCTGGATGAACACCCGGTAGACGGCGTCGATAAACCACCAGCCGGTGCCCATGCCGTCGATGAAGTAATAGGAAATGTGGGAGTAGACCACGGCGAACACGCCGATAGTGCGCAGCAGGTTCACACCGGTCAACCGGCCCGGTGGTGCACCTGCTTTCGTCACGACGCCTAATGTTAGGCGGTCGCCATCCGACATTTGCCGTCAGTGGCGATTATTCGGACGACCCTCAGAAGAAAATTCGGCTGTCCTCAGTTTTGTCCCAGGCGGCAACCGTGTACCAATGGACTGAGTGGGCGGCGACTGAGCCTGCCGCCCTAGACCGACACGACCGGGCATGGATGCCCTCGAGGAAGGACCACTCGTGGCCGAGTACACGCTGCCAGACCTCCCCTACGACTACGGCGCGCTGGAACCGCACATCTCCGGGCAGATCAACGAGCTCCACCACTCCAAGCACCACGCGGCATACGTGGCAGGCGCGAACGCCGCGCTGGAGAAGTTGGCCGCGGCCCGTGAGGCCGACGACCACAGCGCCATCTTCCTGAACGAGAAGAACCTCGCATTCCACCTCGGTGGCCACGTCAACCACTCCATCTGGTGGAAGAACCTGTCACCCAATGGCGGCGACAAGCCGGTCGGCGAGTTGGCCGCGGCCATCGACGACCAGTTCGGCTCGTTCGACAAGTTCCGCGCGCAGTTCACCGCGGCCGCCAACGGCCTGCAGGGCTCCGGCTGGGCGGTGCTCGGCTACGACAGCCTGGAGCAGAAGCTGCTGACCTTCCAGCTCTTCGACCAGCAGGGCAACGTGCCGCTCGGCATCGTGCCGCTGCTGCAGGTCGACATGTGGGAGCACGCCTTCTACCTGCAGTACAAAAACGTCAAGGCGGACTATGTCAAGGCGTTCTGGAACGTCGTGAACTGGGAAGACGTGCAGAGCCGCTTCTCGCGCGCCGTCACGCAGGGCAAGGGCCTCATCTTCGGATAACAGCTCGACTCCGGGCCGGCGGGCTCGACCAGGGTGATGCCCCGGTCGAGCCCGCCGGCCTTCGTGCGTTAACAGACGCTTTCCAACGGGGAGAATCCGCATTTTCCCGGCTACAGTGAATATGTAGCGCTCCCCTGACCCCCGGGAGGCCGTCGTGAACCCGCGAGACTACATCGGCGTCACGCCTTTCCATGCCGGCGGGGCGTTGAGCGGCTTCGTCATCAGCGGCCGCTGGCCCAACACCACCAAAGAGTGGGCGCAACTGCTCGTACTGGCTGTCCGAGTGGCGACATTGCCAGGATTGCTCATGACCACAACGGTTTTCGGCGCTCGCGAGGAGCTGCCGGACGATCCGGCGCCGGGCACCGTCGGCCTGGTGATCGCTGAAGGACCGGTGCTGGGCGACCAGGCGCTGGAACCGGGCCGCTTCGCATACCCGGTCCCGCCCGCCCTGCTGATGCTGCATCCACCCTCTGAGACCAGCCCCAGTCTGCCGGAATGCGCAGGCGCGGCCTCCGGCTGCGTGTTGCTGCCCGGTATCCCGCACCTCGGCTTGGAACACCGCGCCGCGTGGGTGGAGGCGGAGTCCGACGGCACCGTGACCTCGATGATCAGTCGCGTCGGCGTGGATCCCATCAGTCACCCGGACACCGCCGTGCTCGCCATGCTCCTGGCCGCCTGAACCGGAAATGCGGGCGCCCTGATTTCTCACGGTCGGATATCCGCATTCGATCAAATCGGGCTACCAAACTTATTGTGTGCGTTCACCTTTCATTTGCCGTGTATGGAATGCGACGTTAGGCTAATCAATAGCGAAGGGGAGTAGCCCGCAATTGCGGGGTCGACATACTGGCGTTGTCCTGAAACGCCCGGCCTCGTGAACCGCATTCCACCGCGGTGGGCGAGACCTTCGGCCGACCGACTCACGGGAGCCGAAGGACTATGTTCGCAGCCTTGCTGTTGAGCTTCGCAGCAGTATTCCTCGCCGAACTCGGCGATAAATCGCAATTGGTCACGATGGCCTTCGCGCTGCGTTATCGCAGGCGGATCGTGCTGGCGGGCATCGCCACGGGCGCGGCTCTGGTGTTCGGGCTCGCCGTGACCGTGGGACACGTGCTCGGCGCCGCCCTGCCGACCACGGCCGTGGCCGTGCTCTCCGGCGCCGCCTTCCTGGCCATGGGACTGTGGTCGCTGCGGCTCCACGAGCCGGACACCGACGGCACACCGCGGGAGTCCGCTGCCGCGCGGCGCTCCGGATTCTTGGCCGTGACCTCGACGCTGATGCTGTGCGAACTCGGCGACAAGACGATGCTGGCGGCGATGTCGCTGGCGTCGACCCACAGCGCGCTCGGAGTATGGGCGGGCGCGACGCTGGCGATGATCGCCGCCGACGCGCTCGCGCTCGCAGTCGGCCGGATGATCGGCAGCCGGGTCTCCGAACAACGCATCCGACTGCTGTCCGGGTACGGCTTCCTGGCAGCGGGTGGTTGGACGATCGCGGCGACGCAGCCGGCCGTACCTGCTGCCGCCGCCCTGGCCGCCGCCGTAGCCGTCCCGGCGCTGGCCGCCCTGAGCCGCTGGGGCGTCCTGCGCCTTCAGCAGGTCTAATAACCTCCAGAATGACCCATGACGTGCGTCCAACGCACGTCATGGGTCATTCTGGAAAGTTCTAGGCAGATTTGGCGGCGTAACGTGCGGGGGCGTCGCCGTAGAGGTTTCCGCTGCGGCGAACCATGGCGACCAAGGGGCCCTCCATGCCGCGCAAGCCCTCGAAGTCGTCGGCGGCGGCGAAACCGGTCACCTGAGCGCTGATCCCGGCTACCAGCAATTTGCACGCGAAACGCTGTTCTTCGGTGTTGGCCTCGAGAATGTTCACCAGGATGTCGACGAATTTGGCCTGGCGCGCGCTGCGCATCGCAATGAATTTGTGCCCCGCCGCGAACACCTCGACCAGCAAGGTCTTCGTGCGGGCCGGAGTGGCGGCGAGGCCTTCCAGGTAGGTCTTCATGAGCCGCTCGAAGCGCAGCAGCGGATCGACGTCGCTGCCGGGGTCCGTCGCTTCCCAGACCCGCTGCGACAGATCCGCCACGGCTTCGTTGAAGGTCTGCTCGAAGCAGTCCTCCTTGGAGCGGAACTGCTCGTAGAACGTCTCACGGGACACGCCCGCCTGCTTTAAGATCTGAGCGATCGACGTGGCGGTGTAGCCGTTGGCGGCCATCACGTCCGATAACGCTCGAACGATCCGCTCCCGCTGTGAAGCCACTACCATTTCTCGGGGCAGTCCGTGTCGCCCCCGAGGCAGCCGTTCCGGCACCGCCGTGTCGTCGTAAGTCATGCGCGACATAGACCGACGATATCATTGCGAAATAAACCGGTACGTCTGTTCAGGAAAATGCCGCGTGCCGGGTGAAATTCCCGGGCGTGTCCACCCGGTCCTCTCCGGCCGCCGCCAAATGCTACGGCACAGTAGTCTGAACGGACTTCAGTTGCACCGGGGGCGTCCAACGGCGGTCGCCCCGCGGACAGAGAGGATCCAGCGTGGAAATCAAGGGTGCTGCCGCGATCGTCACGGGCGCGGCTTCGGGGTTGGGCGCGGCCACCGCCAAGCGACTCGCCGCCGCGGGCGCGAGCGTCTTCGGCCTCGACCTGTTGCAGTCCATCGAGAAGGCCGGTGAGAGCGGCGCCTCCAGCGACGGGGTCAGCCTGCTGCCTACCGACGTCACCAGTGAGAAGGACGTCCAGGCCGCCATCGCCGCGGTCACCGAATCGGGTGTCCCGCTGCGCGTCGTGGTCAACTGCGCGGGTGTCGGCTGGGCCGGCCGCATCCTGTCCAAGAACGGCCCGCACGACCTGGAACTGTTCCGCACGGTCCTCAACGTGAACCTGCTCGGCACCTTCAACGTCATGCGCTTGGCCGCGGACTCCATCGCCAAGACCGAGCCCGTCGACGACGCGGGACAGCGCGGCGTCGTGATCAACACCGCTTCGGTGGCCGCGTTCGAGGGCCAGGTCGGCCAGATCGCCTACACCGCCTCGAAGGCCGGCGTGCACGGCATGACGATCTGTGCCGCGCGCGACCTGTCGCAGTTCGGCATCCGGGTCAACACCATCGCGCCCGGCACGATCGACACGCCGATGTTGGCGGGCGTGACTCCGGAGTTCCGCAAGACGCTCGAGCAGGGCATCCCGTTCCCGCAGCGTCTGGGCCGCCCGGACGAATATGCGCAACTGGCGCAGATGATCGTCGAGCACGACTATCTCAACGGCGAAACCATCCGGATGGACGGCGCCCTGCGCATGGCGCCCCGGTAATCGGGCTGGGTAACAGACCTCCAGAACGACCCGTGAGTTGCGCCCAACGCAACCCGCGGGTCGTTCAGGATCGGCGTAACGCGCGCACCCGGTCAAGGCGATGGTGAGATAGCCCTGCCGGTGTGCTTCGAGGTGTTCAATGGCCGATCCGTCCCTGTCGGGCGTCGAGATGTCGACGCTTGTCGATCGGCTGCACGCCGACGACGCGTCGGCGCTGCGAGATCTCTACGTCGCATACGCCCAGCGGCTCGCCGACTTCTGCTTCGGCGCGCTCGGCGACTGGGACACGGCCGCCGCGGCCGTGCAGGACACGATGCTGGTCGCCTGGGCGAGCGCGGGCAGACTGCGCGATCCGGCACTGCTGCGGGCCTGGCTCTACGGCATCGCCCGCAGAGAGTGTTCGCGCCGGATGGATGGCGCTGCCCCGCAGGACACCTCGGACATCCCTGGGCATTCGCCGGCCCGGATCGGTTTGGCCGCGCTGTCCGCACACCGCCGCGATCTGCTCGACTTGGCCGCGCGACACGAGCTCACCGGTCCCGAAATCGCCGCGATATTCGGCATTCCGGAACGACAGGTGCCGATCCAGGTGGCCCGCGCCCGCGCCGCGTACCGGGCCCAGGAGCGCGCGCACATCGCCGGCTGAGCCATGTGCAGCGAACGG
>JABFVX010000513.1 GCA_013362555.1 Mycobacteriaceae bacterium | reverse complement strand
TCAGCTTCGCGGCCGCGCCGACCGTGGCGAACGGCGACGTCGGACCGACGCTGCGACCGGCGGACGTCGCTCCGCTGTTCGCGGCGCTCACCCGTTCGCGCCCGGCGCAGGCGGCGGCGCCGACCTCGGTCCCGCCCACCACCGTCGCGCCCAGCACCACGGCCGCCCCGACCAGCGCCATGCCGCGCCCGACCGCGGTGACGCCGAGCAGCGCCTCGGTGAAGATCCTCAACGGCACCGGCCGCACCGGCGTAGGTTCGACCGTGGCGACCAAACTGGGCCAATACGGTTTCACCGTCACCGGCGTGCAGACCTACACCGACGGCGCCCGCAACACCCGGATCCGCTACGCTCCCGGCCGTGAAGCCGAGGCCGCCACGGTGGCCACGGCCATCCCCGGCGCCCAACTGGAACCCGAGCCCAGCCTCGGCCGCACCGTGGAGCTGCTCCTCGGCGCCGACTTCGCGGGCACCGTCACCACCCCCGCCCACTCCGGCGAACCCGTCCCGCCCAACCTGACATGGTCCCGCGGACCCTGACGGACAAACGCACTCTTTTTGGTTAGACGCACCCATATCAGTCGACTGCTTTCGGTGCGTCTGACCAAAACGAGTGCGTCTGTGGCTGTGGATAAGCCCAGGTGAGGGTTCATCCGACGTTCACCTCGGCCGGAGTGACTAACGGCACGGCGGGCAGTAGCTTGGGTTTCATGCGTGTCGTCTACAACGAGAGAATGGCGGATCTTGCTCACATTTTGGGCGAGATGGCGGGCTTGGCGGGCTCCGCGATGGAGCGGGCCACCCAAGCGCTGCTGCAGGCCGACCTGGCGGGAGCCGAGCAAGTCATCAGCGACTACGACCGCATCGCCGAAATGACGCAGGTCGCCGAGGAGAAGGCGTTCCAGCTGCTGGCGCTGCAGGCGCCCGTGGCGGGCGACCTGCGGTCGGTCGTGTCCGGCATCCAGATCGTCGGCGACGTGGACCGCATGGGCGCACTGGCGCTGCACGTCGCCAAGATCGCGCGCCGCAGGCACCCGAATCACGCACTGCCGGAAGAGGTCAACGGCTATTTCGCCGAGATGGGCCGGATCGCCGTGGCGCTGGGCGCGGCCGCGCGCGAGGTGCTCGAGACTCGGGACCCGGAGCGCGCGGCCCGCCTCAACGACGAAGACGAGGCGATGGACGACTTGCACCGGCACCTGTTCACGGTGCTGATGGACCGCGAGTGGAGCCACGGCGTGGCCGCCGCGGTGGACGTCACCCTGCTCGGCCGGTTCTACGAGCGCTTCGCCGACCACGCCGTGTCGGTGGGCCAGCGGGTGGTCTTCCTCGTCACTGGGAAGCCCCTGAGCGAACAAGGCTTGTGAGTCTCAGTGAGTGTTCGAAACCTCCAGAACGACCCACAGAGTGCGGTGGGCGCAACTCACGAGTCGTTCTGGCTGGGTTGCCAACCTCCAGAATGACCCGTGAAGTGCGTTGGATGCACTTCACGGGTCATTCTGGAGGTTGGGAACCCAGCCACCCGCGTTCTCACCGCACTGTTCCAAACGTCTGCGGGACAGCCTCGCCGCAACACAATTTGCGAGCACAGCGCAGAACAGACCGAGAGAAGACCGTTTCGTGACAACGGAACTGGAGACTCACCTGCGGTGACGGCCCGGTCTGTGATCGAATGAAGTATGACTGAACGCAGGCCGACGCGCACCCGGCAAGCGATCATCGACGCGCTGCTCGCCGCATGCAAGGACGGCGAATACTTCCCGACCGCAAAGGAGCTCGCGGAGCGGGCCGGGATTTCACAGCGTAGCGTGTTCGTGCATTTCGCGGACCTGGGCGAACTCCGTGTCGCGGCAACATCGCAACAATGCGACCGCATCGAGAATCTCGTCGTGGGCGCTGATCCCGGCCTGCCCGCGGCCGAGCGGGTGGACGCCGTGGTCCGGCAGACGGAGAAGGTCTTCGCACTCCAGCGCAGAGTGCGCCTGCTCGGCCTCATCGAGGCCTCCGGCTCCTCCGTGCTCGACGACCGAATGCGGCGGGCGGACCGAAAAATGCGAGAAGCGTTGAGCCGCACCTTCAGCAAGGAGCTCGCGAGCTCCGGCAGCAAGCCCGACGAGCAACTGCTGGATATGGTGGAGTCGGTGGCCGGATGGTCGTTCCGCCACCACCTCGTCGACCGCCGCCGCCTGTCCCAGCGCGCCGCCTCCCAAGCCGTCCGCCGCTCCCTCGGCACCCTGCTGAACATCTAGCGCGGGCGCGAGTTGCGCGATATGGACGCCCGGTAAGCATTCACCGTCACGTTCCACGGCGACGGGCGTCCATATCGCAACTCGCGCTTGCCTAGCCGAAGCGGCCGGAGATGTAGTCCTCGGTGGCTTTCTCGGCGGGGTTGGAGAAGATCTTCTCCGTGTCGTCGATCTCGACCAGTTGGCCGGGCTTGCCCTGCGACTCCAGGTTGAAGAAGGCGGTCTGGTCGCTCACGCGGGCGGCTTGCTGCATGTTGTGGGTCACGATCACGATGGTGAAGTCCCTCTTCAGCTCCGCGATCAAGTCTTCGATGGCCAGGGTCGAGATCGGGTCGAGCGCCGAGCAGGGTTCGTCCATCAACAGCACGTCCGGGTTGACGGCGGTCGCCCGCGCGATGCACAGGCGCTGTTGCTGGCCGCCGGACAGGCCGCCGCCCGGCTTGTCGAGGCGGTCCTTGACCTCGTTCCACAAGTTGGCCCCGCGCAGCGACTTCTCTGCGACGTCGTCGAGCTTCTTGCGGTCGCGCACGCCTTGCAGCTTCAGGCCCGCCACGACATTGTCGCGAATCGACATGGTGGGGAACGGGTTCGGCCGCTGGAACACCATGCCGATGGTGCGCCGCACGCCGACCGGGTCCACTGCGTTGCCGTAGATGTCCTCGCCGTCGAGCAGCACCGAGCCCTCGACTCGGGCTCCCGGCGTCACCTCGTGCATGCGGTTGAGCGAGCGCAGGACAGTCGACTTGCCGCAGCCGGACGGGCCGATGAACGCGGTCACGCTGCGCGGCGGCACCGACAGCCGGACGTTCTGCACGGCGTGGAACTGACCGTAGTAGATGTTGACGTCTTTGAGATCGAGGCGTTTGGCCATTTTGCGGTCCTTGTCAGTTCAGCGGACGAGCGGTCTACTTGGACCGCACCTGGGAGAAGTGGCCGATGACCTTGGCCAGGATGTTCAGCACGGCGATCACCAGGATCAGCGTGAGCGCCGCCCCCCAGATCCGCCACGAGCCGACGTCGCTCGGGTTGTTCATCTGGTCCACCATGACGCCGGGCAGCGTGCCCATCTCGCCCTTGCTCAGGTCGTAGTTGATGAACGGCGCGTAGCCGACCAGGATCAGCAGCGGCGACGCCTCGCCGAGGACGCGGGCCACGGCGAGCATCACGCCGGTGATGACGCCGGGCAGCGCGGTCGGCAGCACGATGCGCACGATGGTCTTCCACTTGGGCACCCCGAGCGCGTACGCCGCCTCCCGCAGGTCCTGGGGCACGATGCGCAGCATCTCCTCGGTGCTGCGCACGACGACCGGCACCATCAGCAGCACCAGCGCCAGAGCCACCGCCAGTGACGATTTCGGGAAGCCGAAGGTGGCGATCCACAGCGCGTAAATGAACAGCGCCGCGACGATCGACGGCACGCCGCTGAGAATGTCCACCATGAACGTGGTGAGTTTGCCCAGCCGCCCCCCGGTGGAGTACTCCACCAGGTAGATCGCCACCAGAATGCCCAGCGGGATCGCGATGACGGCGCACATCAGGCCCTGAGCCAGCGTGCCGACCAACGCGTGGTAGATGCCGCCGCCCTTGTCGTCGGAGGCCAGGCCGCTGAGCGAGTGGCTGAACCAGGTGGCGCTGGTGAGCGCGGGCAGGCCCTTGGCGACGACGGTGATCAGCACCCAGGCCAGCGGCACCAGCGCGACCACCACCGCCGCGGTCACCAGCACGGTCGCGGTCCAGTCGGTCGCCTTGCGGCGCAGGCTCACGCCCTGGAAGACGTTCGTCTTCACCGGTCGGTCGAGATCGGTTGTCGCATTGGCAGTTTCGGTCATGCGCGCTTCCCCGCTATCACGGCCCGCGCCGCGGCGTTGACGGCGAAGGTGAGGACGAACAGGACCAGGCCCGCCGCGATGTACGCGCCTGCCTGGATCTGGCTGTTGAATTCGGCGTAGCCCAGCGCGATCTTCGAGGCGATCGTCGAACCGCCGTCGAACAGCGACCAGTCGAACTTCGCCGAGCTCGTGCGCAGGATCAGGTACAGCGCCATGGTCTCGCCGAGCGCACGGCCCAGGCCGAGCATCGACCCGGAGACGTAGCCGGACTTGCCGAACGGAATGACCGTGGTCCGCACCACTTCCCAGCGGGTGGCGCCGAGCGCCAGCGCCGCCTCGATGTGCATCACCGGCGTCTGGGTGAAGACCTCCCGGGTGACGGCGGTGATGATCGGCAGAATCATCACCGCGAGCACGATGCCTGCCGTGAACACGGTTCCGCCGCCCGCGACGGAGGTCAGCGGCTGGGTCTTGAACAGGAACAGCCAGTCCAGGTGCTCGTTGAGCCACACCGAGGCCGGCCGGATGGCGGGCGCGAACACGAGCAGGCCCCAGAGTCCGTACACCACCGAGGGCACCGCGGCCAGCAGGTCGATCATGTAGGCCAGCGGCCGCGCGATGCGCTTCGGCGCGTACGACGTCAGGAAGATCGCGATGCCCAGCGCCACTGGCATGGCGATCACCAGGGCGAACAGCGACACCAGAATCGTCAGCTGCAGCAGGTCGAGCACGCCGAAGGCCATGTGCGCGGTGTCGGTGGTCGACCATTCCGAGCTGAACAGGAAGTTCACCGAATTTCGCCGCAGCGCGGGGACCGCCCGCCATATCAGGAACAGCCCGATGGCCGCGATCACGACGGTGATGAACCCGGCGGCCCCGGTCGCGGCCGACCGGAAGACGAGGTCCCCGAGACGGTGCGAGCCGCCTCCGCGCAGAGCGGAGCGGGCGTCGGCTGGGGTTTCGAGGGTGGACGAACCGGCGATGGTTTCCTCCCGGGGGGTGTCGATGGTCCCGGCAGTGGAACCCCCCGCACCCCCGGCTCCAGATTCGGAGCCGGGGGTGCGTGGGCGGGCAGGCGCGTCGGTCATGCGCTTTCAATCCTTATTGTGATCGCGAACATGGGGGTCGAAACACCTGCCTTCCGAAGTCAGCCGATGGCGTTGATGGAGGCGACGACCTTCGACTTGAAGGCGTCCGGCAGCGGCACGTAGCCGAGCTTGTCCAGGCCCTGCTGGCCCTCGTTGACCGCGCTGGTCAGAAAGGACTTCACCGCGGAGCCGACCTCGGGCTGGTAGCCCTTGGAGCAGACGACTTCGTAGGTGGCCAGGATCAGCGGGTAGACGCCGGCCTCGCTGGAGGCGTAGGTGGATTTCAGGTCCAGGGCCAGGTCCAGGCTCCCCTCGTGCTTGACCTTGGTCGCCGTGATGGCCTTGGCCACCGCGTCGTTGCTCAGCGCGACCGGGCCGGAGCCGGAGTCGATGCGGGCCACTGTCAGCTTGTTCTGGTCGGCGAAGGATTTCTCGACGTAGGTGATCGAGTACGGGGTGCCCGCGACGGCCTGGGCGACGCCCGCCGAACCCTTGGCGCCGGAACCCTTGCCCTTGAAGTCGGAGCCGGTGTCGGCGGCGGGCCAGGCGCCCTTGCTCGACGCGGCCAGGTACTGCTGGAAGTTGTCGGTGGTGCCCGAGGAGTCGGAGCGGCTGAACACCGCGATCTCCTTGTCGGGCAGCGCGACGCCGCCGTTCAGCGCGGCGATCGCGGGGTCGTTCCACTTGGTGACGGCGCCGTGGAAGATCTTGGCGGTGACCTCCCCGTTCAGCACCAGGTTGTCGACGCCCTCGATGTTGTAGGCCAGCGCTACCGGGCCGAACACCAGCGGGATGTTCCAGGCCTCGTTGCCGTTGCAGCGCTGCTTGGCCTTGACGGCCTGGTCTTCCTTGATGGCCGAGTCGGAGCCCGCGAAGTCGACCTGGCTGTTGACGAACTGGCTGCGGCCGTCGCCGGAGCCGCTGGCGTTGTAGGCCACGTTGACCGACTTGCCCTTGCTCTGGCAGGCCGCGATGTAGGCCTTGGTGAACGCGTCCATCGCGTTCTTCTGCGCCGAGGAGCCCGCGCCGGACAAGTTGGCCTTGCCCTCGCAGGACGCCGTCGAGTTGGCGATGGCCGAGCCCGTCGCGCCGGAACTGGTGCTGTTGTTGTCGCTGCCGCAGGCCACCAGGCCGAAAGCACTGATGGCGACGGCGCCGACGACGGCGCCGTGACGGATGAGCTTCACGTATGTCCTCCGGTGTTCGGTTCCGGCCTCATCAGAACCGCATTCGTTCCCAGCGGCGATCGCCGCTCAATTAGGAAACGTAGGCCGGGCCGGTAGCTAGCTACCCCCGCCTTTGTGAACGCCCGGTGAACAACCGGAGGTAATTAGCTCACACCTGTCAACCCTTCCAATCAGCTAATTTCGAGCGTATGCGCGGTCGGTGCGGTAGCGGGTGAACGCCAGGCGGTCGTAGGTGCGCAGGGCGCGGGTGTTGTCGCCCTCGACGTACAGCAGGACCTCGGGCAAGCCGCGAGCGTGGAGGTGGTGCAGGCCGGCGAGGGTCAGGAACGCACCGAGGCCGCGGCCGTGCGCGACGGGGTCCACCGCAACCACGTAGACTTCGCCGACAGGTGTCGCTTCGTCGTAATGCACCTTGGTCCAATGGAATCCGAGCAGGCGGCCATCCGGGGCCGCGGCCAGGAACAGGCCGTCGGGGTCGAACCAAGGCTCTTGTCTGCGGGCCTCGATGTCGGCGGCGGTCCAGCCGCCCTGTTCCGGATGCCAGCTGAACGCGGCGTTGTTCACTCGCAGCAACTCGGCGTCGTCCTGCGGGCCCGCGTAGGTCCGCAGCACGACGCCGTCCGGCACGTGCAGGCTCGGCAAGGCGGGGTCGGTCAGCGACCTGCGCAGTTGCAGCAGGTCCCGGGCGGAGTGCAGTCCCAGCCGCGCCGCGACCGCCCGGGCTGCGGGCAGATCGCCGTGTGCCCACACCCGGGCTCCGTCGCCGCCTTGATCCAGCGCAGCAGCGACCAGGTCGGTTCCCAGCCCGCGGCCGCGGAAGCCGGGGGCCACGACGACTTCCGCCACCGCCGGGTGTTCGCCGTGCGCCGGGGCGACGTGCGCATAGCCGCCGAGCGCGCCGGCTATCCAGCGCAGAATGTGGCCGTCCGGCCCGCCGAGCGCCCGGAGCAGATCGTCCGAAGCCGCGATGCCATCGGCGGCGGCCGCCGCCGCCGCCACCGCGCGCACCTCATCCTGCCAAGTCACACCGCGATCTCCTTCGTCCAAAGCCCTAGCGCCTGTTGCTAGACGTACGGTTCGCCTGCCGTGGTTTCCTGGTCTTCTTCTTCGGGGAAGGTGACCGTGTCGGGGCCTTTGGCGGCGCGGGTGGGGCGCACCGCTTTGTAGCCGACGTTGCGGACGGTGCCGATGAGCGATTCGTATTCGCCGCCAAGCTTGGCGCGCAGGCGCCGGACGTGGACGTCGACCGTGCGGGTGCCGCCGAAGAAGTCGTAGCCCCAGACCTCTTGCAGCAGCTGGGCCCGGGTGAACACTCGGCCTGCGTGCTGCGCGAGGTACTTGAGCAGCTCGAATTCCTTGTAGGTCAGGTCGAGCGGGCGCCCGCGCAGGCGCGCGGTGTAGGTGCTCTCGTCTATCACGAGCTCACCCAGGGTGATCTTGCCCGCTGCCTCCTGGCGGGCGGGGCCGCCGGTGCGGGCCACCAGCAGCCGCAGCCGCGCGTCGAGTTCGGCGGGGCCGGTGGCGGGCAGCAGGATGTCGCCCAGGCCCCAGTCCGCGTTGACGGCGACGAGCCCGCCCTCGGTCAGCACCGCGACGACCGGAACCGCGGACCCGGTGCTGCCGAGCAGCCTGCACAGACCGCGCGCGGCGGCCAGGTCCGTTCGGGCGTCGACAAGCGCCACGTCCGCGGAACCGGCCTCGAGGAGCGACGACACCTCGGCAGGCGCGGGGCGCACTGTGTGCGGCAGCAGGGACAGCGCGGGAAGCACCGCCTCCGGATCCGGGTCGGACGTGAGCAGGAGTAGCTCCACGAAGCCCTCCTTCCTTAACCGACGCACGGGTAACTCGCGCTTAGCGTAGCTGTTGGGCGTCCCGGGCAGCCGCGCAGCCTGCAGCGCGCGCGTGGCGACCGACTACGCTGGCGCGCATGCGCAGAGTGATCGTGGGTCTGGCGTTTCTGGTCGGACTGGCGGTGCTGGTCGATTTCAGCGCCGCGGCCTACGCGGAATACCGGGTGTCCCGGGCGGTGCGCGCGGGCGCAGACCTGAACGCGGACCCGGCCGTCACCATCCACGGATTCCCCTTCCTCGCGCAAGTCGGTCGGGACAACTACCGCGACATCGAGATCCGGGCCCGCGAGATGCGCCCGGACATCGTCGGCGGCATGTATGTGGTCGCGCACCTGCGCGATGTGCAGATGCCGCTGTCCAAACTGCTCGACGGCAGCGTGCGCACGGTCACGGCGGGCGGCGTCGACGCCAGCATCTTCATCGACCCGACCGCGCTCGGCCACCTGCTCGGAATCTCCGACCTGCAAGTCTCGACCCCGCCCGCGGACAAGTCGGACGGCTCCGGCGGCTCGGGCGGCTCCGGGATGACCACCGCGGGACCGATCGTGCTGATGGGCACGGTGCCGATCAGCGGCGGCACCGCGGGCGACGTGCCGGTGGCGCAGACCGACGGCGCCGCAGGCACCACCCAGCGCGTCAGCGTGCAGGCGCGGCTGGTGCTGGAGAACGGCCGCATCCGCATCGTCGCCGACCAGCTCTACGTGGGCAGGCTGGGCAGGCCGGACACCCCGGTGCCGGACGCCGACCTGCCCGGGGTGCTGGCGCGGTTCAGCAAGGTCATCGACTTCCCGCCGCTGCCGTTCGGCCTGGCCCCGACGACAGTCGGCGCACACGGCGGCCAGATCATCCTCTCCGGGGCGGGCAAGCGGCTCACCCTCAAACTGGACCAACTACAGCACCCATGACTGACACCCGTATCACGCGTTTACACCCGCAGCTGCGGGTGTAAACGCGTGATACGGGTGTAAGACTGCGCGGAGGTGGACGTGACGGCGGTACTGATTCTGGTCGGGGCGCTGGCGGCCGCGACCGCGGCGGGCCTGGGCT
>JABFVX010000407.1 GCA_013362555.1 Mycobacteriaceae bacterium | reverse complement strand
GGCGGTGGTCGCCTTCGGCGGCGACGACACCGAGGACCCGAAGCCGACGCAGGCCGTGGCCGCGGACGTCTCGACCGCCACGACGACACCGGCGGATCCGGCGGCGGTGGCGGGGTCCGCCGACATCGTCGCCATCACCGCCGCGATGCCGCCGGTGTTGCGCAAGGCTGTCGGCAACTCCTGCAAGGCCGCTGATGCCGTCGAAGCGCAACCTTCCGGCACGAAGAATGTGTCGTGTGTGGTCGCGCCCTCGGACCAGTTGGTGCGCGGGCTGATCACGAGCGGCACGAGCGTGCAAGTGGGGTCGTGGATCGAGCCGTCTCCGGGCGGTTACGAGCAGCAGTGGCGACGCGAGGACGCCAGTGCCGTGTCGCGCCGCGACAGCGGCTACGCCCGTGTCCAGCAGTTCGGTTCCGGCTATACCACCGTGACCTACATCGACAACGTCGGCGGCTTGTTCGTCAAGGCCTCCGGTTTCAAGGACCAGGCGTCCGCGCTCGAATTCCTCACCCGCTGCAGCCTCTGATTTCCAGAATGACCCATGACGTGCGCCCAACGCACTTCACGGGTCATCCTGGAGGAGGGTGTCTTCGGGCGTGAGAGCAGCGGTTTCGGCTCGACGCTGAGGGGCGTCGCAAGGTTGCGGCAAATTATCGCAGCAATCCAGCCGCTAACTCGCTCGTGTTCGGGCAGACTACACGCGTGACGTCGACACACCCCGGCACTGCCCTCGGCGAGGAAACGACCGGTCGAGCAACAGCCCTGTCCAGGCCGCGCATCGGCGCCGTGCATCTCGGTTGGAACTTGCTCGCCGTCGCGGCGGGCGGCGGCGGCAGGCCGATTCGGCCGCTCGAGGTGGAGGGCACCTACACCCCGCACGCCTACCTGCTCGCAGACGCCGACGGACGGCTGCACACCGGCGCCGACGTCGAGCGAGCCGGCCTCGGGCTGGGAGTCGCCGACGTGCGCGAGATCCTCGACTACCCAGAGGTTCTCATCGCGGGAGCGACCTGGCCCACCCCGGAGGTGTTCCGTGCGAGGCTGTACAACCCGCTCACCGAGATCTGCGGATACCTCGGCGGCCCCGTCGATCTGGTCGCGCTGCCCTACCCGCACGATTGGTCGGACGAAAAGCTGGACCGGTACTGCGAATTGGTGTCCCGGCTCGGCGTAGAGGTGGAGCCCGTACCGGAGTCGGTGGCGCTGGCGGACTACGTCCGGGCCACCGAGTTCGACGGCGCGGACACCCGGTCCGGGCTGACGGCGGTGTACTGCGACGGGCGCACCGCGCTGGTGGTCGCGGTGCACGTCGACCCGGACCGGCCCACCGAGTCGGTGGACGTGCCGGTCGCCAAGGCGGCCCGCACCGATCCCGGCACCGCGGACCGGCTCGTGTACGACATCATGGCGGCAGCGCGCTCGGTCCAGGCCGAGACCTCGCCGACCGTGGTGCTCACCGGCAGCGTCTGCTTCGACGAATCGATCCGGCTGGCTTTCCGCAACCACCTCGGCCCGCGGTTGCGGCTGACCTCCCATCCCGTGCACGCAGTCGCCCTCGGGGCGGCCGACCTGATCGCCACCGAGCTCCTCGAGCAGCGCGCGGCGCAGGCAGGCGTCGAAATCCGTACTGCCGCACACCGCCCCGAGCCTGCGTCGCCACCCCCCGAAGCTGAGACCCCGGAGCCTGCAGAGCAGGAGCGCCAGCCTGCGGAACCGGAGTCGCGGACGGCTGACGACGAACCCCCGGCAAGCGAGCCTGCGCCGCCCGCGCCGCCGAAGGCGAAAGCGCCCAGTTCCCGAAAGACTCGGCCCGCGTCGCGGAAATCCGGCAGCGCCGCAGCCGATTCCGCCGCGTCGGAGAATTCGGCGGGCCGGACGCGGAACTCGGAACCGGTGCCGGAAGCGGAGCCGGGCGCCGCCGCATCCGAGCCGCCGGAACCCGCACTGCCGGATCCCGCACTGCCGGAGGCGCAATCGCCTGTCCCTGAGGCTGCCGCCGCACCGCCGGGGCCCGACTCCGATCCCGAGCGGCAAACGCCTGCCGCGGCGCAGCCAGACCCGTCCGCGCCGGAACGCGAGGAGCCCGAAGACGGGATCGGTTCGGCGGCAGCGGATCCGGACGAGCCCAGCGACCCGGAGCCTGCGTCGGAACTCGGGCATGCCGAGCCGGTTCGGGAGCCTGTGCCGCAGCGTGCACCGGCGCAACCGGCTGATGATCCAGGCGCGGCGGCGCGGCTCGGCGTGCGACTGCGGCGGCGGCCCCGGCTGTGGTGGCTCGTGCTCGCCGCGCTCGTGCTC
>JABFVX010000176.1 GCA_013362555.1 Mycobacteriaceae bacterium | reverse complement strand
AGCCGCGCGGTCTCCCGCTCGTCGCCCGCGGGCATCGGGGCGAGCGCGGGCCCGGCGCCCGCCAATGCCGTCCGCAGTGCGTCGAGCACGCCGAGCGCGTCCCGGCCCGCCGGAATCGGCAGCGACTGGAGAACGTTGCTCATCGCACCCAGTATCGACCACCGCCTCGCCCGCCCGCCGCCCGGTCCAGAGCCGCGGTCCAGGGCCCAGTCCAGAACGACCCACGACGTGCGTTCAACGCAACTCATGTGTCGTTCTGGACAGCTCGTATCGCGGCGGCGGGCCGGCGGGGTGTGGCATGGTTGGGGCGTCATCGGGAGGTTGTGTGGTGTCGGGGCGAAAGGTCGGGCGGCTGCTGCTGTTCTGCCTGGCCGGGCTGCTGGTGTCCGAGGTCGTGGCGGGCGTGGACATCGTGACGATCTTGCGGCTGCTGGTCGGGCCGCGCTTCGACATTCCCGCCGCGGTGGCGGTCGGTGCGGCGGGCGCCGTTCTCGACATGGCGATCGCGACGACCGCCCTGCTGCCGATCCTGCGCTGGTACGCGTCGGACGCGACGCCCACGCCCGCGCAGCGCAAGCAGGCTGTGGATTTCCCGGTGCGGCACAGCCTGCGGCGCGGCGTCGTGTGGGCGGTTGCGGCGGCGGTGCTGCTGGCGGTGCACCACGACGCGGGTTGGCGAGCGCTGGGGCTGATCGCGGTGTCCATCCCGCTCGGCGGCGCCACCAGTTGCTTCATGGGGTACCTGTTTGCCGAGCGCGTGCTGCGGCGGGTGTTCACCGTGGCGTTCCAGGGCGCGGACCCGCACCGCGCCCCGCGCCGGGTGGCGATTCGGCTGACGGTGACCTGGGCGCTCTATTCGGGTATTCCGCTGCTCGGCATTGTCGCGATCGTGGGCGGCGAGCACATCGGCTGGGATTTCGGCGATATCGCGATGCCGGTGTTCGTGTCCGCGGTGATCGGCCTCGTCGCCGGCTTGCGCTCCATCACCTTTGTGGCGCATTCGGTCGCGGTGCCGCTGCGGGAGGTCACGGCCGCGATGCGGCGGATCGGCGAGGGGCATGCAGACACTCGCGTCGCGGTGTACGACACCTCCGAAATCGGCCTGCTGCAAAGCGGTTTCAACGAGATGGCCGCGGCCATCTCGGAGCGGGAGCGGCTGCAGGATCTGTTCGGCAGACACGTGGGGCACGATGTCGCGCGCCTGGCGCTGCAGAACGGCGCCGGTTTGTCCGGCGGGCTGCGGTCGGTGGCCGTGATGTTCATCGACCTCGCCGGGTCGACGACCTTCGCCTCGACGCACTCGCCGGACCGGGTCGTAGCGCTGCTGAACACCTTTTTCCGGCACGTGGTCGCCGCGGTCGACCGACACGGCGGCATCGTGAACAAGTTCGAGGGCGACGCGGTGCTGGCGATCTTCGGCGCCCCGGCCGGGCTCGAGGACGCTGCGGGCGCGGCTCTGGCCGCGGCCCGCGAGCTGCGCGAACTGCTGCGATCCGAGCCGGACATGCTGGATTTCGGGATCGGCGTGACCTACGGCCCGGTGTTCGCCGGCAACGTCGGCGCGGAGAACCGCTACGAGTACACCGTCATCGGCGACTCGGTGAACGAGGCGGCTCGCGTCTCCGACCTGGCCAAAGACCACCCCTCCCGGGCGCTGGCGGCCGAATCCGCCCTCGCTGCCGCCGCCCCCGCCGAGTCCGGCCGCTGGCGCCTGGGCCCCGAAGTCACCCTCCGCGGCCGAACCGCCCCCACAACTGTCGCCGCTCCCGCTACCTGAATCCCCCTTTACACCCGGATCACGCAGATTCACCCGCAGCTGCGGGTGTATCTGCGTGATCCGGGTGTAAAGCATCCCGGGTGGAGCAGAATGGCGAGATGCGGGCGGACGAGGACTCGGTGCGGTCGGTGGTGGCGTTGGTGGACGCGGACACCGCGGTGGAGCGCAGGCTGGTCGGGGAGTGGCTGGCGGCGGGCGGGCTGGAGCGCGAGCTCCGCATCGGTGCACCGGTCACGCAGCTGGAGCTGGACCGCGACGTCATTGCCGAGCGGCTGCTCATCCGCGGCGACGATCCGCTCGTGGTGCCGATCCGGGTGTTGTGGCTCCCGCCGGAGCGCGACGGCGTGCGCCGCACCACGCTCAAAGACATCGCCACACTGAGCAATCCGCGCAGCCCCAATGGTTTGCAGCAGCGCCGCATCGTCCGGTCGGATCCGGGCAGACACGTGGTGCTGACCGGGGCTCCCGCGCGCCTGAGCGAGTTGCGGCAGCGCTACGGCAACGACGGCGTCCTGGCCCGCGGGGTCAAGCGGGCGGCGGTCCTCGCGCTGGAGCGGGCCGAGCGCCTGGTGATCGGGGACCGCTACAAGGTGCCGCGGCTGGTCGCGGAGGAGATCGTCGATTCGCCGCGTTTTCGGGCCAGACTGGACGAGATCGCCGAAAAAGCCGGAATCGGGCGCGGGTTGGCCCGGCGGCGCGGGGAGAAGGCCTTGCGCGGCCTGGTCGCGGCGCAGAGCAGGCTGGTCTCCGACCTGTTCACCCAAGCGATGCGGCCGGTGCACGCCTCCACGTGGGCGGTGCAGGCCGACGAGGTTGGCCTGGCGCGGCTGCGTGCGCTCAACCGCGAGTACCCGCTGGTGTTCCTGCCCTCGCACCGTTCCTACGTGGATGCGTTCGTGCTCGGGGATGTGCTGGCGGGCAATGACTTCCCGCCCAATCACCTCGTCGGCGGCGCGAATCTCAGTTTCTGGCCGGTCGGGCCGATCGCGCGGCGCACCGGAGCCATCTTCATCCGGCGCAGTTTCGGCGACGACGAGGTGTACAAGGCGGCCGTGGAGGAGTACATCGGCTACCTGCTGGCCAAGCGCTTCAATCTGGAGTGGTACTTCGAGGGCGGCCGCACCCGTACCGGCAAGCTGCGGCCGCCGCGCTACGGGCTGTTCAATTACCTTGCGGCAGCTGTGCGTTCCGGGCGAGTCGACGACGTGATGTTGGTTCCGGTGTCGATCACCTACGAGCGGCTCAACGAGCTCGGCGCCATCGCGGCTGAACAGCTCGGCGGCGACAAACAGCCGGAGGGGTTGGCGTGGATGGCGAAATACATCCGCAACCAGCGGCATTCGGCGGGCAGCGTGTACGTCAGGTTCGGCGAGCCGCTGTCAGCCGCGGGCAGGCTCGCGGCGCACGGCGACCATCCCGGCGCGGACACCGCCACCGCGCGCGCCGCGGTGCAGCGGGTCGCCTTCGACGTGGCGGTGTCGATCAACCGCGCCACCCCGGTCACGGTGAATGCCCTGGTGGCGCTGGCACTGCTCGGCGTGCGGGCCAGGGCGCTGACGCTGGCCGAGGTCGGCGCTGTGCTCGCCCCGGTGCTGCGCTACATCGAGCGGCGCAGGCTGCCGCGCGGCGAACTGGAGACGCTGCGCACCGAATCCGGGCTCGCGGTGGTGCTCGACCAGCTCACCGTGGCCAAGGTGGTCACCGCTTACCGCGGCGGACTGGAGCCGGTGTACACCATCGAAAACGGGCAGCACCTGATTGCGGCGTTCTACCGCAACAGCGCGGTGCACTGGTTCGTCAACCGCGCCATTCTGGAGCTGTCGCTGCTGGCGGTGAAGCCGGACTCCGAGGATCCGATAGGCGACGGCACCCGGGAGGCGCTGCGGCTGCGGGATCTGCTGAAGTTCGAGTTCTTCTTTCCCAGCCGCACCGAGTATCTCGCGGAGCTGGCCGCGGAAATGGAACTGATCGTGCCGGATTGGGCCGGCCGCGAACTCACCCGCGGCCAGCTGCTCGAAGCGCTGCGCGAGACCGGGTTCTTCATGGTGCACCGCACGCTGCGCTCGTTCTTCGACGCTCAGCTCGTCGTGGCGGAGCTGCTCGTCATGCGCAACGGCGCGCAGGACCGGAAAGTCTTCATCGAGGAGTGCGTGGCAGTCGGCAGGCAGCGGCTGCTGCAAGGCAAGCTGCACAGTACGGAATCGGTGTCGAGCGAACTGTTCACGACCGCGCTGCGACTCGCCGACCACCTGGGGCTGGCAGACCCCGTCGCCGCGGACAGCGATCCTGGTCGCGACGAGATGGCGGGCCGCCGCCGGGCGTTCTGCGAGGAGCTGCGGGCGATCGGCGACCGGGTTTCGCAGGCGGCCCTGTTGGACGACTCCAATCGGAAGGATGACATCGACGGTGGATAGCGCAGCCGCACTTGCGGCCGCGGTGCAGCGAGTGCGCACCGGGCCGCAGGGCCCGTCGGTCGGGGCGTTCTTCGACTTCGACGGGACCCTGGTTCACGGGTTCACGGGCGTGCACTTCTTCCGCAAGCTGTGGCGCCGCGGGCTGAGCCGCCGGGAGCTGGCCGCGACCCTGCTCGACGGGATCCGCGGCGAGAAGACCGAGGCGGACGTGCGGCGGTTCAGCGTGCGCGCACTGCGGGCGTGGGGCGGGCACACCGAGCGGGAGCTGGACGAGATCGGCGCGCAGCTGTTCGAAGCCAAGATCGCCGGGCACCTGTATCCCGAAGCGTGGCAGCTTGTTCAGGCGCACGAGCGGGCCGGGCACACGGTGGTGATCGCCTCCTCGGCGTCGCGGTTCCAGGTGGAGCCCGCCGCCGCCGAACTCGGGGTCGCGCACGTGCTGTGCACCGCGATGGAGGTCTCCGACGGGGTTCTGACCGGCCGCGTCGCGGGCCCGATGCGCTGGGGCGAGGGCAAGGCGGCGGCGGTGCGCACCTTCGCCGCGGCGCACCAGGTGGATCTGGCCCGCAGCTACGGCTACTCCAACGGCGGCGAGGACGTGCCGCTGCTGTCGCTGGTCGGAGTCCCGGTCGCGGTCAACCCGGACCACCGCCTCGAGCCGGTGGCGGCTGCCGAGGGCTGGCCGACTCTGCGCTTCCGGCCGCGTCCGCAGCCGGGTCCGATTCGCTTGGCCCGCACGGTCTTCGGGCTGACCGCGCTGGTGGCGTGCGCGGTGGCGGGGGCGCTGTCCGGCGCACCCGCCCGCAATCGCATGGTCGCGCGGCTGATGCGCTGGGGGTCGACGGCCGCGCTGCGGACCACCGGGGTGCGGGTGCGGGTGACCGGGCAGCGGCACGCGGCAGCTCCGCGACCTGCGGTGTTCGTGTTCAACCACCAGAGCAACTTCGATCCGTTCGTGTTGGCCTACGTGCTCGGCCGGGCGGGCGAGCACGCGGGCGGCTGGAACCCGGTCACCGGCATCGCCAAGCGGGAGTTGGTGCGAAATCCGGTGTTCGGCCCGCTGTTCCGGTTCGCGGGCGTGACGTTCATCGACCGCGGCGACACCGCCAACGCCATCGCCGCGATGCAGCCGGTGGTCGACACCCTGCGCGCGGGCACCTCGATCGCCATCGCGCCGGAGGGCCACCGTTCGCTGTCGCCGCGCCTGCTGCCGTTCAAGAAAGGCGCGTTCCACCTCGCTATCCAGGCGGGCGTGCCGATCGTGCCGGTGGTGGTCCGCAACGGAGGCGAGATCATGTGGCGCAACGCGATTGCCGTCACGCCGGGCACGGTCGACGTGGCGGTCCTGGACCCCGTCGACGTCAGCGCCTGGAACCCCGCCGACATGGACGCAGACATTGAGCGCGTCCGCGCCCGCATGGCCGACACCATCGCCAACTGGCCCTAACAGCCGCACCCCTTCTTGCCGAACGCACCGGAAGTAGCGTGCTGAACGCGGTGCGTTTGGCAAGAAGCGGTGCGGCTGTGGCTCATTTCCGGGGGTGCCAGCGGTAGGCGAATTCGTTCGGCTGGGGCGGCGGGCCGGGGAGGTCGCCGTCCGCGGCGAGCCCCGCGATCAGCAGCGCCAGCACCCGGCGGCGCAATTGCGCGGTGCGCGCCGGGTCCGGGTGGGTGATCGCGGCGCAGGCTTCCAGGACCAGGCCGATGTCCTGGGTCGTGAGGCCGGCGCGCAGCCGCCCGGATTCCCTTGCGCGCCGCACGATCTCCTCGGTCAGCTCGGCGGAGCGGCGGACGTCCGGCACGATGGCCTCGTCCGGGGTGAAGGTGCCCGCCAGATGCACCGTCAGCGAATGCACGTCGGCCTCGACGACGCGCTCGAGGAAGTCCGTCAGCGCCGCCCAGCCTTGGTGCGCGGCGAGCGCGGCCTCGGCTTCGGCGTTGTAGCGCCGCAGTCCGTCGTGACACAGGGTGCGGAGCAGGATCTCCTTGCTGGGGTAGCGGCGGTAGAGGGCGCTGATGCCGACGCCCGCCCGTTCGGCGACGGCGGCGATCGGCGCGGTGGCATCGGCCAGGAACACCTCGCGCGCCGCCGTCAAGATGAGCCCGTCGTTGCGGGCGGCCTGGGCTTTGCGTCCGGGTAGGGGGGTGGCAGGGGCTGGATGGGTCATGAACTCAGGATAGCACTTGAACGGAATGATCCGTTCTGATATCGTCAAATCAGAACAAATAATTCCGTTCCGAATGGAGAGCATCGTGAGCAACGCCGAGATCCGCCCCTTCCGCATCGACATCCCGCAGGCCGACTTGGACGACCTGCAGGACCGCCTGGCCCGCACCCGGTGGGCGGATCAGATCCCGGGGTCCGGCGACGCCTACGGCGTGAGCGTGGACCGGGTGCGTCACCTCGTCGACTACTGGCGCGGCGGATTCGACTGGCGCAAGGTGGAAGCCGAGCTCAACGCCTACCCGCAGTTCACCACCGAGATCGACGGCCAGAACATCCACTTCCTGCACGTGAAATCCGGCAAGGCGGAGTCGTTCCCGCTGGTGCTGACCCACGGCTGGCCCGGCACCGTCGTCGAATTCCTCGGTGTCGTCGCGCCGCTCACCGCGGCCGGTTTCGACCTGGTCATCCCGTCGGTGCCGGGCTACGGGTTCTCCGGGCCCGCGACCGAGGCAGGCTGGGACGACACGCGCATCGCCAAGGCCTGGGCCGAGCTGATGCGGCGCCTCGGCTACTCCCGCTACGGCGCGGTCGGCAATGACGGCGGCGCCCAGATTTCGCCTGAGGTCGGCCGGGTCGACCCGGAACACGTCGTGGGCGTTCAGGTGTCGCAGATCTACTCGTTCCCGTCCGGCGACCCGGCGGAGTTCGTCGACCTCACCGAGGACGAGCAGCAGTCGCTCGCGACGCTGGACTGGTTCGTGAAGAACAAGATGGGCTTCAACATCCTGCAATCCCAGCAGCCGCAGACTCTCGCACACGCCATCGTGGACTCGCCCGCCGGTCTGGTCGGCTGGAACGGACAGCTGCTCGGGCCGGACTTGGACGACGACTTCGTGCTGACCAACATCGCGATCGCCTGGTTCACCAACACCGCGGGATCATCGATTCGGCACTACTTCGAGAAGGACAAGGCCGCCAAGCCCACCGAGCCGACGACCGTTCCGCTGTCGCTGTCCGGTTCCGCGGGCGACTTCCACGGGATCCGCCGTTTCGCCGACCGCGACCACGCCAACATCGTGTCCTGGAAAACCCACAACGTCTTCACGCACTATCTCCACCACAGCGCCCCCGACCTGATGGCCGCCGAAATCACCGAGTTCTTCGCCGCCCTCCGGTAACGAGACCTCCAGAATGACCCGTGACGTGCGGTGTTGAATGGCGCTGTTCGCGAGTCCCTGCGGTGTTACGCAAGCTGCCTCCTCGGGCCGCCGTCTCACAGCGCGGAAACGCACGTCACGGGTCATTCTGGAAGATCTTGCCGTGACAAATGTAGGCGCCAGAGGGGGGAGACCGGTCCGTGGCCCGCTCCCAGGTCGTAGGCGGCCGAGAGGCTGCGGGTGACCCACTGTTTGGCGAAGGCCAGCGCGTCGGGGACGGCGTAGCCGCGAGCGAGGGCGCAGGCCAGCGCGGCCGCGAGGGTGTCGCCGCCGCCGTGGTCATTGCCGGTGGCAATGCGCGCGGCGGGGTATTCGCGGAAAGTCGCGCCGTCGTAGAGCAGGTCGGTGCTCGTCGGCGCGTCCCGCTGATGGCCGCCTTTGACAACGGCCCATTGCGCGCCGAACTCGCAGAGCGCCGCCGCGGCCCGGCGGGCGGACGCCGCGTCGACCACGTCGATGCCGGTGATCAGCCGCACCTCGTCCAGGTTCGGGGTCACGACCGTGGCGAGCGGCAGCAGCGTCTCGCGCAGGGTGTCCAGCGCGTCGGCGCGCAGCAGCGGATCGCCGTGCATCGACGCGCACACCGGGTCCACCACGAGCGGCGTCGCGTGGTCCTTGCCGATCCCGACCTCCGCGCAGGCCTCGGCGACCGCCGCGATGATCGGCGCCGAAGCCAGCATTCCGGTCTTCGCGGCCTGCACCCCGATGTCGCCTGCCACACAGCGGATCTGGTCAGCGACGAAACTCGGCGGAATCTCGTGGATGCCTGCCACGCCCAGGGTGTTCTGCGCCGTCACCGCCGCCACCGCGACACAGGCGTGCACTCCGCACAGCGCCATCGTGCGCGAGTCGGCCTGAATCCCCGCCCCGCCGCCGGAGTCCGTCCCGGCAATGGTGAGCACTCGCGGCGGCGTCTGTCCGTCGGGCGTCAGCGGCAACAACTGCGTCCTGAAGGCGTCCTTCATTCGAACAGTCTGAATGAAGGACGCCTTCCGGCCGGCGGGAGGGCGCTTGCCGCGGCGAAAATGACAATCATTATCGTTAGATGGGTGACTACCACCTCCCCTTCCGTTCCGCTTCCCGTGACCGTGCTGTCCGGCTTTCTCGGAGCGGGCAAGACCACGCTGCTCAACCACATCCTGGCCAACCGCGAAGGCAGGCGCGTCGCGGTCATCGTCAATGACATGAGCGAGGTGAACATCGACGCCGCGCTGATAGCGGGACAAGGTCACCTCGATCGCACCGAGGAGCGACTCGTCGAGCTGACCAACGGCTGCATCTGCTGCACCCTTCGGGAGGACCTGATCGAATCGGTGGCCGCGCTGGCCCGACAAGGGCGGTTCGACCAGCTGGTGATCGAGTCGACCGGAATCTCCGAGCCCATGCCGGTGGCGGCGAGCTTCGAGTGGGAATTCGCCGACGGCTTCCGGCTCGGCGACATCGCCCGGCTCGACACCATGGTGACGGTGGTCGACGCGTCGACGTTCCTGCCCGAGATCGTGCGCGGCGAGGCGCTGGCCGATCGCGATCTGGAAGCGGGCGAAGGCGATTCGCGCTCCATCGCCGACCTGCTGGTGGATCAAGTGGAGTTCGCCGACGTCATTCTGGTGAACAAGACCGATCTGGTCAGCCCGAACGCGGCGGGCACCGTGGAGGCCACGGTGCGCAGGCTCAATCCCACCGCGCGGGTGCTGCGCACCGCC
>JABFVX010000471.1 GCA_013362555.1 Mycobacteriaceae bacterium | reverse complement strand
CGGCGGCGAGCGCCTCGCCCTCGGCCGCCAGCACGTCGGCGATCACGACCGACGCGCCTTCGGCCGCGAGCCTGCGGGCGAACGCCGCCCCCATCCCGCGCGCCCCGCCGGTCACGATGACTGTCGCCCCGTCTACCCGTCCCATGGTCACTGTCCCGCTTCGCTCGTCGCCAGGTGGTTGGCCGCGATGTAGCCGAAGACCATCGCAGGCCCGATCGTCGCGCCCGCCCCGGCGTAGTCGTTGCCCATCACCGAGGCCGAATTATTGCCCGCGGCATACAGTCCCGCGATGGGAGCGCCGTCGGCGGCGAGCACCCGCGAGTGCTCGTCGGTGACCAGGCCGCCCTTGGTGCCCAGATCGCCGGGGACCATCTCGACGGCGTAGAACGGCCCCTGCTCCAGCGGAGCGAGACACGGGTTGGGCCGCACCGTCGGGTCGCCGTAGTACCGGTCGTAGGCCGACTCGCCGCGCCGGAAGTCGGCGTCGCGGCCGCTGCGGGCGAAGGCGTTGAATCGCTCCACCGTCGCGGTCAGCGCCGCCGCGGGCACCCCGATCCGGCCTGCCAGCTCGCCGAGGGTGTCGGATTTGCGAATGATGCCCGCGTCCAAGTACTTCTGCGGGACCGGGCGTCCGGGGAAGGTGCCGAGGAACACGTACCGGTCCCGGAAGCGCTGGTCCATGATGAACCACGCCGGGATGTGCCCGGAGCCGGACTCGTGCTGCTCGTACATCCGGTGCACTACGTTCACATAGGGCGCGGACTCGTTCACGAAGCGCTCGCCCGCGTGGTTGACCATGATGCCGCCGGGCTGGGACCGCTCTGCCAAGCAGAAGAACGGCGGGCCGTCCGGGTTGCGCACCGACGGGCCCCACCACGCGTCGTCCATCAGATCGACCGCACCGCCGACGTTCTGGCCCGCGACGATGCCCTCGCCGACGTTCTCGGCGGCCCCGACAGTCCACTCGGTGGACTGCGGGCCGTGCAGGTACTGCTTGCGCATCGCCAGGTTGTGTTCGAATCCGCCCGCGGCCAACACGACTCCGCGCCGGGCCCGCAGCAGCACCGGCACGCCGTCACGTTCGGCCCGCACGCCTGCGACGCGGTGCGCGTCGTCGGTGACCAACTCGACCAGCGGCGTGTTCAGCCACACCGGAACACCCGCGTCGCGCAGCGACAGCCACAGCCGGGCCGTGAGCGCCTTGCCCAGACTCAGCGGCAGCGTGCCGCGCAGCTTGTTCAGCACGGCCTGGATCCCGACCCGCACGGCGGTGCGCTTGCCTGCCCAGGTGCGCCCGATCATGTTGAGGTCGTGGAAGTCGCGGACCGTGAACGCGATGCCTTTGGGACCGGACATGGTCGGCCGGTTGATCCGGTCCAGGTCGGGCCCGAGCAGCCTGCCGTCGATGATCGCGGGCTCGATGCTGCGCCCCTGGGCCAGGCCGCCGGGGAACTCCGGGTGGTAGTCGGAGTAGCCGCGGTCGTAGACGAACCTCCAGTACTTGCTGCGAGCGCCGAGATAGCGCATCATTTCCGGCCCGTGTGCGAGAAACGCCCGCTGCTTGGCATCGGATACCCGTTCGCCCACAACGGATTTGAGGTAAGTCTGCGCGAGCAGCGGACTGTCGGGCACCCCGGCGGCGGCCAGCACGGGGTTGTTGGGGATCCAGACGCCGCCGCCGGAGCGGGCGGTGGAGCCGCCGAAGTTCTCGCTCTTCTCGATCAGCGTCACCGACAGTCCGCGGTAGGCGGCCGTGAGTGCCGCGGTCATTCCGGCCGCGCCGGAACCCACTACTACAACGTCGAATTCGAAATTCTGCATGGTCTCTTCCCGTGTCAGTAGCCGCAGCCGGTGAGCATGCCGCCGTCCACCACGAATTCACTTCCAGTGCAATATCCGGAGGCGTCCGACGCCAGGAACACCGCGACCTCGGACACCTCGACCGGCCTGCCCCACCGCGGGATCGGCAGCCCGCTGAAGAAACTGTCGCCGTCGGTCCCGGACGCGCCCGCCACGGCGGCCGTCATCGGGGTCGCGATGCCGCCGGGGTGGATCGAGTTGACCCGGATGCCCGCGGGGCCCAACTCGCGCGCGGCCGACTTCGTCACCCCGCGCAGCGCGAATTTGCTTGCGCTGTAAGCAGACAAACCTGCGGCGCCGACGAATCCCTCCACCGAGGAGACATTCACGATCGACCCGCCGCCCGTCGCGGACAGCACCGGCGCCGCGGTCTTGATGCCGAGCCACGCGCCGGTGACGTTGACGGTCATGACGGTGGTGAAGTCCGCCAGGCTCATCTCGGCGATAGGCGAGAAACGCAGTATCCCGGCGTTGTTCACGACCACGTCGAGCCTGCCGAACCGGTCGGCGGCAGCCACGGCGGCGGACCAGTCGTCGGCGCTGGTCACGTCGTGGTGCAGGTAGACCGCGTCGGACCCGAGTTCGTCGGCCAGCGCCGCCCCCTCGTCGTCGAGCACGTCCCCGAGCACCACCCGCGCACCCTCGGCGACGAAACGCCGCGCGTGCGCGGCTCCCATCCCGCGGGCCGCACCGGTGATCAGCGCGACCTTGCCGTCCAGTTGTCCCACCGCAGCCGTCCTCAGTCCGTAGGTGATGGCGGCCGTTCCCTCGCCCGGAGGCGACCACCGCAATCTGACGCTAGAACCGCGGCCCGTGCCGAGGGATCCGCGGTCCCGTCCACCGGGACTACGTCCTGACCACGACGAACCCGATCCGGACTATTTCGGTTAGGCATATCCACAGGAGCGCAGCGAAGGCCGCGCGGTTGTCTGGACCGAGGAGAGAGGAGGCCCCGGAAGGTCGCGCAGCGACCGACCGGGGCCGACGAACGACGAGGGAAGACAACCGCTGAAAGCGGCCGAGAGCGAAGCGACCATCAACACAGGAGCACGATGAAGTTCTCGATGATCTTCGAGGCCCAGATGACCAACCCCACCGTGGAGCATGAGCACCAGGTGCTGCGCGACTGCGTGGAGCAGGCCGTGCTCGCCGACGAGATGGGCTTCGACACGGTCTGGGCCGTCGAGCACCACGGCCTGAAGTGGTACGCCCACATGAGCGCCCCGGAAATCTTCCTGACCTGGGTCGCCGCCAAGACCGAGCGCATCCGCATCGGCCACGGCGTCGTGTGCATGCCGTTCAACTTCAACCACCCGGTGCGGGCCGCCGAGCGCGCCGCCATGCTCGACGTGCTGTCCGGCGGGCGGCTCAATCTGGGCGCCGGGCGCGGCGCGACCCCGGTCGAAACGTCGATGTGCGGAGTCGATCCCGAGCGCACCTATCAGGAGGTGGAGGAGTCGCTGCGGATCATCGGCCAGGCCTGGCAGGACCCGGAAGGCGAATTCGAATGGCAGGGTGAGCTACTGCAGATCTCGCCGCATTCGCTGCTGCCGCGCCCGGTGCAGGCGCCGCATCCTCCGCTGTTCCTGGCGTGCACCAAGAAGGACACCCTCAAGGCGGCCGCGGACTACGGAATCGGCGCGCTGGTGCTGGGTTTCGCGGGCGCCGAGGAGATCGCGGACCTGCGTCGCCACTACGATGCGGCCATCGCGGCCCGCACCGGGGAGCATTTCGTCTCCACGGTGACCAACGACCACTTCGCCGCGCTGTGCCCCACCATCGTGCTCGACGACCGCGAGCAGGCCCAGCAGATCGGCGCGCGCGGCCAGCGGTTCTTCGCCCAGTCGATCAAGCACTACTACGGCGCGGGCCCGGTGCCCGACGAAGCGGTCGACCCGACCGTGGACGAGGTGGCCCGAATCAAGGCAGCCGCCGAGGAGCACGTGGCCTACCTGCACGAGGCCAAGATCCCGGTGCAGTCCGGCGCCACGTCGGTGTTCAACGCCGAGCACGCCTACGGCAATGCCGACGACGCCATCGCCTACGTGGAACGCCTCCAGGCCGCGGGCGCCGACGAAATTCTGTGCCTGATCCAGATGGGCACGGTGCCTCAGGAGGCCTGCCTGGAAACCATCCGCCAGTGGGGCGAGAAAGTCATCCCGCACTTCCGCTCCAACTGACCGGTCACCAGCCGTCCAGACATCAACACAAGGAACACCGACATGACCGATCTCACCGGCAAAGTCGCCCTGATCACCGGGGCCGCCCGCGGGCAGGGCGCGGCCGAAGCCCGGCTCTTCGCTGCGCGCGGCGCTTCCGTCGTGATCACCGACGTGCTCACCGAGCAGGGCGGGAAACTCGCCGAGTCACTCGGCAGCGCAGCCATTTTCGTGCCCCACGACGTCTCGTCGGCGGCAGGTTGGGCCACTGCGGTCGACGCCGCGCTCGACGCGTTCGGCCGACTCGACGTCCTGGTCAACAATGCCGCGATCTACACCGCCAAGGCCCTCACCGACACCACCGCCGACGAGCTGGAGAAGATTCTGCGGGTGAACCTCGTCGGCGCGTTCCACGGAATTCAGGCCGTGGTCGGCCCGATGGCCCAGGCGGGCGGCGGCAGCATCGTCAACATCTCCTCACAGGCAGGCCTGGAGGGCCTGATGGGCCACGCCGCCTACGGCGCGTCCAAGTGGGGCCTGCGCGGGCTCACCAAGACCGCTGCGCTGGAACTCGGCCCGGCCGCCATCCGGGTCAACTCGGTGCATCCGGGCCCAATCCTCACTCCGATGATCGGGCACCTCGGACTGCATTCCGGCCCCGGCAGTTTCCCGACACTGCCGCTGCAACGCGTCGGCCTGCCCGAGGAGGTGGCCGCGGCGGTCGCCTTCCTCGCCTCCGATGCGGCGGCCTACATCACCGGCGCCGAGCTGACCGTCGACGGCGGCCTGGCCGCGGGCAAGTTCCTGCCGCCGGACATGCAGTAGGACCGCAGCCATGGCACTCACCCCCGAAGCGAGGGCCCTGGTCGACCTCGCTTCGGCCGGCTTCCCGAGACTCGGCACCGAGGTCCGCGACGCCGCCGCGGCGCGCCGCATGCTCGCGGCGCGCCCGGCCGCGCCGGCTACTCCCGTTCCCGTGGCCCACGTCGCCGACCGCAGGATTCCCGCGGGCATCCGCGTCCGCGAGTACCGTCCTCTGCCCTGCGCAAGTTCGGCGAAGTCGACCGCCTTGCCCGCCGTGGTCTTCTACCACGGCGGCGGCTTCGTCATCTGCGATCTCGACAGCCACGACCGGTGGTGCCGAACGATGGCGAACGCTATTGGCGCCGTGGTGATCTCGGTCGAGTATCGCCAAGCCCCCGAGCACCGTTTCCCTGCCGCCGCCGAAGACGCGTACGCCGCCCTGCACTGGACCGCCGACCACGCCGACGAGCTCCGCGTGGACCCGGCCCGCATCGCGGTGGCAGGCGACAGCGCAGGCGGCAACCTCGCCACCGTCGCCGCCCAGGCGTCACGCGACCGCACGGGCCCCCGGCCGGCCTTCCAGCTCCTGATGTACCCCATGCTGGACCCCGCCTGCGCCACCCCGTCATACCGCGACAACGCCGACGGCTACTTCACCACCGCCGCCCACCTGCGCTGGTTCTGGGACCAATACCTCAGTTCCCCCGCCGACCGCACCGATCCCCGCGCCAATCCCCTGCGCGCCGATCTCGCCGCGCTGCCCCCCGCCCTCGTCATCACCGCCGAACACGATCCCCTCCGCGACGAAGGCGAAACCTACGCCCGCCGCCTCCGCGCCGCGGGCGTCCCCGCCCGAACCCACCGCGCCCCCGCCATGTTCCACGGCTTCATGACCATGGCTGCGCACCTGCGCGAAGCGGCCGCCGCCAACAGCCTCGCCTTCACCACCCTCCGAGCAGCCCTCCACCCCCGTTAACCACATCCTGAATGACCCGTGACGTGCGCCTGACGCACGTCACGGGTCATTCAGGACATCTATCAGGCCTTGGTGACGGTGGCCTTGGTGTCGGGGAGGAGATCTACCGCGTCCGGGCCGGCGGGGGCGAACTCCAGGGCTACGGCCAAGATCTCACCCGCGATCAGGTCGCGGTGAGTGGTGGCCCACGCAAGCCTGTCCGACGGGATGTCGAGGGTGACTCGGATGCGGTCGGAGACCTCGAGGCCCGCCGCTTTGCGGGCGTCCTGGAGTTCGCGGATGAGGTCGCGGGCCCAGCCTTCGGCCTCGAGCTCCTCGGTCACCAGCGAGTTCAACACCACCAGGCCGGCGTTGTCCGGCAGCGCGGCAGTCGATTCCGGTTCCGCGGCGACAAGCCGCTCGGTGTATTCCGCGGGCAGCAGTTTCACCTGCGCCGCAACAACATTGCCGTCGGCGTCGTGGGTCCACTCGCCCGCTTTGACGGCCTTGATCACCGCCTGCACCTGCTTGCCGATGCGCGGGCCCGCGGCGCGGGCGTTGACCACCAGCTCGAAGCGGCCGTGCGCCGCGACGTCGGCGGTGAGGTCCACCTTCTTGACGTTCACCTCGTCGGCGATGATGTCGGCGTAGGGGGCGAGCCGCACGGCGTCCGCGGCGGCGATGGTGACCTCGGCCAGCGGCAGCCGCACCCGCAGGTTCTTGGCCTTGCGCAGGCTCAGGACAGTGGAGCACACCACGCGGACCTCGTCCATCGCCGTCACCAGCTCCGCGTCGTGCGGCGCGACGTCGCCCGCGGGCCAGTCCGCCAGGTGGACCGAGCGGCCGCCGGTCAAGCCGCGCCAGATCACCTCGGTGGTCAGCGGCAGCAGCGGGGCGGCCAGCCGGGTGGTGACCTCCAGCACGGTGTGCAACGTGTCGACGGCGTCCGCGTCCTCGTCCCAGAACCGCTGTCGACTGCGACGTACGTACCAATTGGTGAGCGCGTCACAGAAGCCGCGCAGCTGCTCGCACGCGCCCGCAATGTCGAACACCTCCAGCGCCTCGGTCATCGCGTCGCGGGTCGCGGCCAGCTTGGCCAGGATGTAGCGGTCCAGCACGTGCGGCGAATCAGTCCGGGACACACCGGGTTTCGACGCATAGAGCTGCAGGAACGTCCAGGCGTTCCACAGCGGCCGGATGGCGTGGCTCACGCCCTCGCGGATGCCGCGCTCGGTGACGACGAGGTTGCCGCCGCGCAGCACCGGCGAGCTCATCAGGAACCACCGCATGGCGTCCGACCCGTCCCGGTCGAACACCTCGTTGACGTTGGGGTAGTTGCCCTTGGACTTGCTCATCTTCAGGCCGTCGTCGCCGAGCACGATCCCGTGCGCGACGACGCTCTTGAACGCGGGCCGATCGAACAGGGCGGTGGACAGCACGTGCAGGTTGTAGAACCAGCCGCGCGTCTGCCCGTTGTACTCGACGATGAAATCGCCCGGGAAGTGTTCTTGGGTCGTTCCGCCGGCTCCACTCCTGTGTCCGCTCTCGAACCACTCCCGGTTCTCGAACGGGTAGTGCACCTGGGCGAAGGGCATCGACCCGGACTCGAACCAGCAGTCCAGCACCTCCGGCACCCGCCGCATGGTCGACGTCCCGGTGGGGTCGTCGGGGTTCGGCCGGGTCAGCTCGTCGATCATCGGCCGGTGCAGATCGGCCGGACGCACGCCGAAGTCACGCTCCAGCTCGTCCAGCGAGCCGTACACGTCCACCCTGGGGTAAGCCGGGTCGTCGGACACCCACACCGGGATCGGACTGCCCCAGTAACGGTTTCGACTGATGTTCCAGTCCCGCGCCCCTTCCAGCCACTTGCCGAACTGGCCGTCGCGGATGTGCTCGGGCACCCAGGTGACCTGCCGGTTGAGCTCCGCCATCCGGTCCCGGAACTTCGTCACGGCCACGAACCAGGACGGCACCGCCATGTAGATCAGCGGCTGCCCGGACCTCCAGCTGTGCGGGTAGGAGTGCTCGATCGTCTCGTGCCGCAACAGTTTTCCGGCGGATTTGAGGTCCTTGATGATCACCGGGTTGGCGTCGAAGACCACCATGCCCTCGTACGGCGGCACCAGAGCGGTGAACGCGCCGCCCGGATCGAGCGGCTGCACCAGGTCGATGCCGTTGGCAGTGGCGACATCCATGTCCTCTTCACCGAACGCGGGCGCCAGATGCACGATGCCGGTGCCGGAGTCGGTGGTGACGTAGTCGGCCGCCAGCACCCGGAACGCATTCGGGTGGTCGGCGAAGAAGCCGAACGGCGGCGTGTAGGTCAGTCCGACCAACTGCGAGCCCACGTGCTCGGACAGGACGACCGGTTCCTCGCCCAGTTCACGGGCATAGTGCGCCAGCCTGTCCGCCGCCAGCACATACCGCTTGCCGTCGCCTGCCGCCACGTGCACATAGGCCAGGTCCGGATGAACCGCGATCGCGAGGTTGCTCGGCAGCGTCCACGGCGTGGTCGTCCAGATCAGCGCGTTCGCGCCGTCGAGGGCCTGGCCCGGCGCGGACAGTGTCATGTCCACGGTGACAGCGGGGTCCTGGCGCATCTTGTAGGCGTCGTCGAGGCGGGTTTCCTGGTTCGACAGCGGAGTGCGCTCGTACCAGCTGTAGGGCAGCACTCGGAAGCCCTGGTAGATCAGCCCCTTGTCGTAGAGCGACTTGAAGGCCCACAGGACCGACTCCATGAAGTCCAGGTCCAGGGTCTTGTAGTCGTTGTCGAAGTCGACCCAGCGGGCCTGGCGGGTGACATAGTCGCGCCACTCGCCGGTGTAGCGCAGCACCGACGACTTGCAGAACTCGTTGAACTTCGCCAGGCCCATGCCGGTGATGTCGGAAGACTTGATGCCGAGCTGCTTCTCGGCTTCCAGCTCGGCAGGCAGCCCGTGACAGTCCCAGCCGAAGCGCCGCTCGACCAACTTGCCGCGCATGGTCTGGAACCGCGGCACGATGTCCTTGACGTACCCGGTGAGCAGGTGCCCGTAGTGCGGCAGGCCGTTGGCGAAGGGCGGCCCGTCGTAGAAGACGAACTCCTGTGCCTCGGCGCGCTGGGCGATGCTCGCGGCGAACGTCCCGTCGGCGGCCCACGCGTCCAGCACGCGCCGTTCCAGGTCCGGGAACTTCACGGGGGAACCGGGCTTGCCCGCGTCGAAGTCGACGCGCGGATACCGGTCTGCCGGGGTGCTCACTGCTCGGAGTCTCCTCGTGCCTGCATTGCTGTCGGCACGGGGACGACGGCGACGCCTGTGCGCCGCAACCGCGGTACCACCCCGCTTGTCCGAGATAGAAAGCCGGACCACTCGAGAAGCTGTGACGGGCTCACCCGTTCGGTTCTACTGGGCCTGCCGGCCGTTCTTCCGAAGGCTCCCCGGTGATGGCCGGATCAGCGCCGATGACCGATTCTAGCGCACCTTCCAGAATGACCCGCGAGGTGCGTTGAGCGCACACCA
>JABFVX010000443.1 GCA_013362555.1 Mycobacteriaceae bacterium | reverse complement strand
GTCTTCAGCCGCCGCTTTGGCCCGGAGATAGGTCGCGAATACCTCGTCGAGGCCCGGCCGGTCCGCACGATCGAGCCCCATGGCACTGATCTGGACATGCCGGCGGGTGTCCGCGAGCAAGGCGGCTTCGGCCACGAGCACCGCGCCCGCACGGTCCATGCTGTCCTTGCGCGCGGCCCCGCTGCCCGGGCCCGCTCCGGCCGCGAACACGACCGCGTCGGCTCCGCCGAGATGTGCCGCGACCGCGCGCACGGACGCTGCCTCCAGGTCACACAGCACCGGCGCGGCCCCGGCAGCGCGGACGTCGGCGTAATGGTCCGGGTTGCGCACCAGCGCCGTCACCCTGTCGCCGCGGGCGGCAAGCAGTCGCGTGAGCGCCAAAGCGATCTTCCCGTGCCCGCCGGCAATGACCACGTCCATGTTCCGCAGCCTAGCGAGCTCGCGCTACCTACGGCACACGCATGCGCGCCCTACGGCGGACGCCCATCCTGGGATGAAGACCCGATTTCGAACACCCTGAGGACGAGCGACCGTGAACTACGAACCTTTGACTATCACTGACCTGATGAACCTCGTGTGGCGCTCGCCGTACCGCTGCGGCGAGTCGAGCTGGTGCGTCCAGGTGGCGCACGTTCCGGACGGGCGTGTCGCGGTGCGCGACTCCAAGGACGCCGAGGGGTCCGCGCTGCTGTTCACCCCGGGTGAATGGTCCGCGTTCCTGGCCGGCGTGCGAGACGGCGAGTTCGACCTGCCCTGAACCTCCACAATGACCCGTGACGTGCGCTGGACGCACGTCACGGGTCATTGTGGAGGTTTCTGCCCGGCGAACGTCACCGGGAGGGCGGTCAGCGCGCGGTGGAACGGTCCCGGCCGCCACGCCAATTCGTCGCTCGCCACCGCAAGGCCGATGTCGGGCAGCGCGTCGAGGAGCTGTTCGACGGCGTCCTGGGCGACGAGATACGCCGCCGACCGCGCCGGGCAGGCGTGCGGGCCCGCGCCCCATGCCAGGTGCGAGCGGTTGCCCGCGCTGCGCTCGACGTGGACCGCGGGGTCGTTGTTGCAGCCGGCCATGCTTATCACCACCGGCTGGTGAGCGGGCAGCCAGACGCCGTCGAGCAGAATCGCCTGGCGCGGGTAGCTGATGCAGAAGTTCGCCATGGGCGGGTCGTGGAACAGCACCTCGTCGAGGGCGTCACGGGTCGACAGGCTGCCGCTGAGGATGCCGCCGCCGAACCGCTCGTCGGTCACCATCAACAGCAGCGTGTTGACGATGAGATTCTGCAGCGGCTCGATGCCGCCGCCGTAGAGCACCGCGAGCTGGTGTACGACCTCGAGGTCGTCGAGCCCGGCCGGCCCCTGCACCAGGCGGGTGGTGATGTCGTCGGCCGGCTCGGCGCGTTTGAGCGCGACCAGCTCTCCCAGTGCGGCCGCCAGCTCTCGGTTGCCTTCATCCGCGTCGCGGCCGTCGAAGATGGCGCTCGTCGCGGCGGCGATTCTCCTGCCGATCGGCGGCGGACACCCGATCAGCGCATTGACGACGTCGAAAGCGAGCGGAAACGCATACTCGCTCACGAGATCCGCCGCACCGGTGCGGCACAGTGCTTCGATCAGCGACCCCGCGATCCGCTCCACTGTGGTGTGCAGCTCGTGCAGATCCACTCCGTCGATGCCTGCGGTGTTGGCCAATCGGTAGCGGTGATGCTCTATTCCGGTGCTGCGCAGCGCATTCGGCCGCCATTGCAACACCGGCAGCACCGGGCAGTCCGGTGCGAGACCATGCTGCCAGGTCCGCGGGTCGGCCGGGAAGTGATCCGGGTCATGGAGGATCCGCACAGCGACGCGGTAGCCGATCACCAGCGTCGCGGGCACGTCCGGCGCCAGCGTGACCGGCACTATCGACCCGAAGCGGCGTCGCATGTCGCGGTAGGCCGCGTGCGGATCCGCCGCGAACGCAGGCGAGTCCAGGGCGACCCGCGGACCGTCCAGGCGGGCAGTCGGATCCGTGGACGTCGTCGCTTCCATGCTGAAATCCTTTGCCGGGCATACCTGCGATGTGCACCGGACTCTGGCCGATCGGGCTCGCTCGGACATCCGTGGTCCACCCGGCCGCTACGTACGTGGACCCGCGGAAAGGACTGCGTCCGCATGCGTCCCGCCGTACGTAGCGATTCGACCGGTACCGATGATCCGGGCCGCCCGAGTCCCGACAATTCGAGTCGGTGACTCGAGTCCGAGGAGGTCCATCCCATGGAGCACAGCGAGAACGGCGGACACGACCGTCGCAGATTCCTGGCGTACTCGGGCGCCGCGGCGGCGGCGGTGATCGGATTCGACGCGCTGGCGTCGCGGTGGGTCACGCCGGCGACTGCACAAGGAACCTTCGACGGCGTACCGCCCCTGGACGGCACACTCACCGTCGGCCCGGACGTCCCTGCCGATGATGCGCACGACCAGGGCAACATCGTCTTCCGGCGACCGGCGGCCGTACTGCGCCCGAGGTCGACCCGCGACGTCGCCCGCATGGTCGCGTTCTGCGCCCGGCACGGCATCGAGGTCGCGGCCCGCGGCGCAGGACACTCCGTGTTCGGCCAGGGTCTGGTGACCGGGCTGTTGATCGACATGCGCAGCCTGCGGACGATCCATTCGATCGGCGCGGGCGGCGCCGACGTCGATGCGGGCGTGCTGTGGCGGGACCTGCTGGTCCAGGCCTTCCATCAAGCCCGGCTCACCCCGCCGGTGTTGACCGGATACGTCGGCCTCACGGTCGGCGGGACGCTGGCCGTCGGCGGAGTCGACGGCAACACCGGCGTGTTCAACCAAGGCTTGCAGACCGACCATGTCCGGTCGCTCGAGGTCGTCACCGGCTCGGGCGACATTGTGCGGTGCTCGCCGCACGCACACCGCGAGCTGTTCGAGGCGGTGCTCGGCGGCCTCGGCCAGTTCGGCATCGTCACCCGCGCCACGGTCGACCTGGCTCCCGCCAAACCGATGGTGCGGGTCTACCGAATCCACTACACCGCCGCCAGGCCGTTCTTCCGGGACTTGCGCGTGCTGCTCGACCGCGGCGAGGTCGACGGCGTCTACAACCTGTGGATGCCCAACGGCACAACGCTGCTCTACGAGCTCACCGCGTTCGCCTACTTCGACCCGGCCCACCCGCCGGACGACCGCACACTGTTGCGGGGCCTGGGCGCCGAGGCCGCACTGCCGATCACCGTCGACCTCCCCTATCTCACCGCGACACAGTTCGTCGACGACTTCTTCATCGCGCCGATGCAGACCGCGCTCGGCTGGGACCGGCTGGTCAAGCCGTGGTTCGACGTGTGGCTGCCCGACGACACCGTCGAGCAGTTCGTCGAGCACACGCTGTCCGAACTCGGCCCCGACGACGTCGGCCCCGGCGGATTCGTCCTGCTCATCCCGCAACGCCGCTCCGCGATCACGCGGCCGTTCGTCCGGGTGCCGACACCGCGTACGAGCGACTGGATCTATCTGTTCGACCTGCTGTCGGCCTCGCTGACGCCGAACCCCGATCCCGGATTCGCCCAGCGCAAACTCGCTCGCAACCGCCGGCTGTACGACCGCGCGGTCGCCGCGGGCGGGACGCGCTATCCCATCAGCGCGATCGAGTTCGGCAGGCGCGACTGGCAGGCGCACTACGGAGACGCCTGGCCGCGGTTCACCGCGCTCAAGCGCCGCTACGACCCACACGGAATCCTCACCCCCGGTGTAGGAATCCGCTGAACTGCCGGGCTACCTCCGCCCGGGGCGGCGACGCGGCTGCGCCTGGTCGGACAGGGGCCTGCGGGATGTCTCCAGCGCCACGTCGTCGATGACGTCCCTGGGGACGTGCCCGATGATGTCCTCTCGGGAGTGGATCATCAGTTTCTGCAAGACACTGGCGATCTGGGCCTCGACGGTCCGGACCGACGTGTTGCGGCGAGCGGCGATGGCCGGATTGGTCCACGTGGCCGCGGCCAGCGTCGCGACCTTGCGTTCGGCGAACGTCAATCTGGCCCAACGCGCTTCGTGCGCGCTGCGGTCGCCCGCGGGAGCCGGTTCCGTGGCGGGCTCGGCGATGGCCGACGCAGCGAGCACGAGTTCGTGCACCTCGGCCCGATCCGCGCGCAACGCTCGACCGCGCCGCTCCGCCCGCCGGAAACCATCGTCCCCCAATATGTCCCGGACCAGTTGGAGCGCCCGATCGGTTTCGTCCGCGAACGGTCCCAGGTCGGCGATGACCACCCCCAAGCGGTCCCGCAGCGTCCAGGCGCCGCCGATCTGCACCGCCACGTCAGCCGCCATCGCGACCTGCTGCGCCCGTCCGGATTTCATGCGCGACTCGGCGACGAGCCGCGCCGCGGACCAGATGTGGATATGCACGGCCCACGTCGAACCCCACTGGTCTCCGATGGCGAGCTGCGCCGACAGCGCGCGGCGCGCCACCGCCGACGACTGCCGCGGATCACCGTTGCGAAACAGCGCGATCGCGTATGCCAACTCCGCCCAGGACTTCGCCCACACCGCCTCGGCCGCAACGGCGTTGGCGAGATGACGGCGGGCGATCGGCAGCGACTGCGACGGCGGGCCCAACAGGGCCGCCGACAGCGCCTCGAACAGCTCGGCCATCGCCGCACCGCCGTCGTCGCCCGCCGCGCGGAATTTCTCCCGGGCGCGAGCCAGCACCGCCGTGGCCCGGGAATCGCGGGCGATCAGCATCAGCTCTGCACCCCAAGCGAATTCGACCGGGGCGGGCAGCCCGAGCTCGGCGTCGACGTGGTCGCGCCAATCGGCGCGGCGCTCGGATTCCGCGAGAAGCCCTTCGACACAGTGTTCCAGCAACTGCTCGGCGTCGGCGTGACAACCCTGGCAGAGCATGAGCCACGTGACCATTGCCGTCGCCGTATGGTGCAGGTCGGTCCGCGACCGCGATGCCGCCGCGTCCTCGCGCAACGCCAGCTCGGTCCACCGACGCATCTCCCGCAGTGAGCCCTGGAAGAACGGAGCGCGCAAGGCGATCAGGCCGACGCAGAGCTGCAGTCCGATGTCGGCCTCCCCCGGCGTCGCAATACTGCTCTCGATGGCGTCCATGATGATGTCCCACGCGCCGCGGGCCCACTCCAGCCAGACCTGCTCGTCCGGTCCGAACCATTCGCGTTGCGCCCGGGCCACCATGTCGCGGTAGTAGCGGCGTTGCTTCGCCGCCAGCCGCTCCCTTTCGTCGACGGCCGGGGTCGACCGGGTGGCCAACCGTTCGCAGGCGAACACCCGGATGCTCTCCACCAGGCAGTACCGCGTCGCCGTCGCAGTGACGTGCACCGTCACCAGGGACTGGTCGGCCAACCGTTCCAGCAGCGCTTCCACCTCGTCGGGCCGGATGCGACCGGCGTCGCCGGAGCCCGGCTCGTCGGAGCACACGGCGGCGACGGCCGCGAGTTCGGCGCCGGTCTGCAGCCGGACCCGGTCGGCGCCGTCGGCCGGATCCGTGTCGCTGCCCGCGGCGAAAACCGACAAACGGTCCAGCAGCAGGCGCTCCTTGTCGTCGCACAGTTCATACGACCACTCGATCACCTCGCCGATGCCGCTGTGCCGCTCCTCGCCGCCCGCCCGCGGGCCGTCCCGCCACCGCAGCCGCCGGTCTTCCGCCCGTCCGGTCAGGTCGCGCAGGATCGACGCCAGCGGCCTGCGGCGCAGGCGAGCGGCCGCGAGCTGTAGGTACAGCGGGCAGTTGTGCAGCCGTCCGCAGATCTCGTCCACGACGGGCTCGTCGCCGCCGCTGACCGGCCTGCCCGCCAACTCGGCACGCTGGGCGAACAGCAGCCGCGCGTGCTCGCGCGACAGCGGCGGCACCGCGACCAGCCGCTCGTCGACCCAACCCAGCGGCACCCGACTGGTGGCGATCACGGTGAGGCCCGGCACCGCGTCGAGCAGATCCACGATCAGCGCACCTGCCACGGCACGCACGTGCTCGCAGTTGTCCATGACCAGCACCGTCGGCAGCGCGACGCCCGCGGCATCGGTGCTGTGCAGACTGCCTGCCAACGTGTCCCACAGCTGCCTGCCGGAGAAGTCGGCGTCGAGCACGGCATGGGCCGTCCTGGTCTCGACGGCGGCGTGGTCGGCGTCCTTGCCCAGTTGCGCCAGCCGCACCCAGTGCACCGGAATGCGAGAGGCCGCCCGCCAGCGGCGCACCGCTTCGGCGGCAAGTCTGGTTTTACCGATTCCGCCCGCTCCGACCAGAGTGATCAGGCGGGCAGGCCCGCCGACGTGGTCGAGGATCCACGCCAGCTCGCTTTCGCGGCCGATGAACTCGGTCGCGGCGGCCGGCGGGCCGACGGATCGCCGATCACCTGACATGGGACGCAGCGTAGCGAGCCGCAGGCCGCGCGGCTATCAGTTGTCCAGAACGGGTCGTGAGGTGCGCCCAACGCACCTCACGGGTCATTCTGGGGGTCCGTGTCCGTTTCGTGGCCCGACGTTACGACGAAGGTATGGGGCCCCGGGCGATAGTCCTGGCGGCAGGCCACACGCGGGCCAGCTGCTCGAGTTCGGCGGTCTCGTCGAAGAGGTCGTGCGTGGGTCCGTGGCCGGCCGGACGACCGCGCACCGGCGGGTCGCCGTTGCGTTTCGCGTCCGCGGCGCGAGCCAGGCGCACCGCCCGGGCGAGCACGTCGTCACCGCGGCCGGCCGAGTCCCGATCGGCATAGCGGCTCAGGATCACCATGCAGTCGCGAATCTCGACGATGGTGCGATGCAGTCGGTATCGCACCGGATCGCCGGGGACGGCGGCGGGCGCCGGGAGAACGACCTCCGGGCACGCCCCCGTGACATCGGCCCAAAGCGGCGCCAGCCGGTTCAACTGACGCGACAGCCGATACCGGCCCAGCTCGGCCGAGACTACGGACACGGCGGACAGCACCGCCACGACGAAGGTGTAGAGGCGCAGGCCGTCGATGAAGTGCGCATGGAGGAGCTCGGTGAGGCCATTGCGACGATCGGCCGCCAGGCAGACCGCGGTTGCGAGCACAGCCAGCTTGAACAGCGACGCGAACGCGGACGAGAGGCCTACCGCCCCATAAGTTACGGCCTCCCGACGTTGCGGCCTGCCCCGCAGTTCGGGAATGCAGGCGCGCAGGACCGAGAAATCGCACCAGAAGGGAACGATGACGAAACACAGCCAGAACGCGAGCACGGTCCACCCGACGTAGTCCGTCATCACGGCGCCCGCCTGCCGAGCGTCGGCGCCGAACCGGAACATCGCGGCGACGCACACGCCTGCGGCCGCGTAGGTCGCCTGCGGCCGCACTGCCATCGCGAGCCAGGTAGTCGTCAACAGGTAACCGGCCGCGCCCGCCCCGACGACCGCGGCGGCGCCGAGTTGGAATCCGAACGCCGCCGAGTACCCGAGAGCGCGAGCCGCTCGAGGCTCCACCGCCAGGACCGACACGACCAGCAGGACCAGCGTGTGGTTCATCCGGCGCTCGCCGACCGTCCCGCGCATGACCGCGCACCGCACGACGGCTATCACGCAGCTCACCACCGTCATCGCAGGCGCCAATGCCATGGGCAGAGCCTATAACGGCCCGCGAAATGCGTTCAGCGCACGTCACAGCTCCTCCCGGGTGCGCAACCAGCCGCCTCAGATGCCGAGCAGGCGCAGCAGGACGAGGATGGCGGCCGCGCCGACGAAGAAGCCGCCGACGAGCACCTCGCCCCCGGCGAACAGCGCGAAGGCGATGAGGCCGAGTACCAGCCCCAGAGTCAACGGAAGACCCATGCCGCGCAGCCGCCCCGGCGCTCCGGCGGGCACGCGGCCCGCGGCCGGCCCGGCCACTCTGTTCCAGGGCAGTCGGATGCGCTGATTCCGGCCGTCGACGCGCTGCGTGAACCGGGTGGACCCGCCAGGTCCCCACATTCGCACTCGCACCCGGCCAGGGCTGCGCGGCAAGCCGCGCGGGAATCGAACCATGATGTCCCCCTTAGGTAGACATCCCCATTTTACCGTTCCGCCGAGCCGAGCCACCCCGTCGAGAACGCGGCGGTTTCAGGCTTGCACACGGTCCCCGGGGCGGGTCTACCGTGGATTCATGACGACCGACACTGGCTCCTCGGATTGGGCGCCGGACTCCTGCACCCTGCCGACTGCCGCGCTGCCCACCCGGGTGGCGGAATTCGATCAGTACTTCGCCGATGCGGTTCGACGCACCGAACGCCCCAGCCGCGTGCGCTTGGATCTGTTCGTGGACGCCGACGCCGAGCTCGCCGGGCGGGACCTGGCAGACCGGGAAACGAGCTGTTGTTCGTTCTTCACCTTCACCTTCGAACCGTCCCGCTCCGGCGTGGTGATGCACATCGACGTCCCCGCCGCCCAAGAGCACGTTCTCGACGCCCTCGAAAACCGGGCCGCTGCGGCGCGGCGATCAGACCTTCCGCAATGACCGGTGACGTGCGTGCGACGCACGTTCCGGCTCATTCCCGGAAGTCAGCTGTCCGGCGGGAACTCGCCCTTCGCCCGGACCGCGCCGCCGCTCAAGGTGAACGTCACGTCGTTGGGTCCGCCCTGCGGGCAGCACAGCGGGTCTTGGGGTTTCGGCCAGCGGTACCGGACGGTGACGGTCGTCCTGGTCTTACCGGTGACCTCGGTGTAGGCATGCGGCTTCGCCGTCGCGGTGCCGAGGTAGACGCCGTCGGCGAAGAACAGAATGTGCTTGCCGGGATGAATCCCGATCCACTCCACGCTCATCCATGACAGCACCCCGGCGCACCCGTCCTGGATGCTGTCGTTGCTCGCCGACGGGTTGGTCCAGGTTGCGCCCGCGCCTGCAGGCGGTGGACTCAGCCGGGCGATCGCGTCGGCGGCGAGCTTGGAGTTCAGGTTGAAACACAACCCGTGCCCGCTGCCGTACGGCGCCGTCGCAGGCTTGGACCCCGACGAGCTCGAACTCGGAGTCGCCGGGCTCGAGCTCGCAGGCCGACCAGGAGCAGGCAGCTCCCCGGTGGACGTCACATCCCCCGACGACTCCGCCAGGGATGTCGAAACAGTAGTCACCCCCGCCCCAGACCGACCCGAGGCCCCGGTCCCCGCTGTTCCTCCCTCCGTTCCCCCCGCGCACCCCACCCCACCGACCACCAGTCCCACAACAACCCCGACGCTCCCCAACACCCGGATTCCCACAGCGCACCCCCATTTGGTCGACACCGCCGATCTTACAGGGCCCAAACGCACCGTTTGTTGCCATCCGCACCGGGAATAGTCGGCTATTCACGGTGAGGATGGCA
>JABFVX010000246.1 GCA_013362555.1 Mycobacteriaceae bacterium | reverse complement strand
GGTAGGCGTCGCCTTCCGTCTGGTAGATGATCGGTGTCGTGCGCTCCTTGCCGCTGCGCCGTCCCGTCGTGGTGAGCAGGAGGGTGACGGTGCCCTGCCAGTCGTGCCCCTCCGCACCGTCGGTCGCCCGGTACCGGTCGACGTGTTCCTTGCCGTACAGCATGGTTTTCTCCTCATTTCGCCATGGCCATAAGGGCGCACCCCTGTAACCCACGAGCCAGGGCAGCCCTTCCCCGGTTCACTACCCTGGCGTGGTGGATGATGCGGCGGAGGTGGCACGGCGGTGCGCCGAGACGATGTACGCGCAGGACAAGGTGGCGCAGGACCTCGGCATGCAGATCACCGAGATCGCGCCAGGGCGGGCGCGGCTGCGGATGACGGTGGCCGAGACCATGGTGAACGGCCACGGGATCGCCCACGGCGGCTACCTGTTCCTGCTCGCCGACTCGGCATTCGCCTACGCGTGCAACACCTATGACTCCGTGACGGTCGCGGCGTCCGCCGACGTGGTGTTCGTCGCGAGCGCGCGCGCCGGGGACGTCCTGGAGGCGACCGCGGTCGAACGAACCCGGTACGGGCGGAGCGGCGTCTACGACGTCACGGTGCGCCGCGTCCCCGGCGGCGAGGTCATCGCGGAGTTCCGCGGCGGAAGCCGTAGCCGGGACCAGCGCGTCCTGGACGGCGGCGCGCCCTGAGGCGCACGGGTCACAGCTCGTTCAGGACCCGGGTGAGGTAACGCGAGGTCTCGTCGGGACGCTCGGCGGTGATGCACAGGTTGTTCATCGCGCGCATGTAGGTGTCGACGTCGGTCGGCTTGTCGAGGTAGAGCGCGCTGGTGAGCTGCTCCAGGTAGACGACGTCGGACAGGCCGGGCTCGGCGAAGCGCAGGATGGTGAACGGGCCTCCCGCGGCGGCGTGCCCTCCCGCACCGAACGGGACGATCTGCAGCGTCACGTTGGGCAGCTCCGACACCTCGATCAGATGCCGGATCTGGTCGCGCATCACATCGCGGCCGCCGAGCGGACGGCGAACGACCGCCTCGTCCAGCACGGCCCACAGCGTCGGTGCCTCGGGGGAGGTGAACCGCTCCTGCCGGGTGGTGCGGATCTGGACGCGGCGCTCGACCTCCTCATCGCTGGCGTCGGAGTACCCGAGCCGGATGACGGCGCGTGCGTAGTCTTCGGTCTGCAGCAGACCGGGCACGAACTGCAACTCGTAGGTGCGCAGCAGTGAGGCGGCCTCTTCCAGGCCCAGATACACCTCGAACCAGCTCGGGAGGATGTCGCCGTACCGGTGCCACCAGCCGGGGGTGTTGGCCTCCTTGGCGAGCGCCAGCAGCGGGGCGCGCTCCGCGGGGTCGGCGACGCCGTACAGGGTGAGCAGATCGGCGACGTCGCGCTCCTTGAAGCCGACCCTGCCCAGCTCCATCCGGCTGATCTTGGAATGCGAGCCGCGGATCTCATAGCCCGCCTGCTCGGTGGAGATTCCGCGCGACTCGCGCAGCCGCCGCAGTTGCGCCCCGAGGAGAATGCGCAGGACGGTGGGCCCGCCGCGGCGCGGATAATCGATCAGCCGTCCGGCCGGATCACCTTCGGACGGAGGTGTTGGGGCAGCTGAATCCTGGGGCAAGGGGTCACCAGCCAGTCGACGGGTCTGCTCGTGGGCGGAACGGCACCGCCCTATGTTAGAGGATGCGCGGGCGTTTTTGGGTAGCAGCAATACCGCCTTGCGGACCGGGCGCCTCCGAACGTCTCTTGACCTGCGCGAAGCCGCTGCGTAGCGGCGTGAACAGTGCGGTCGGTGGCGGTGCGGATGCGGAACGTCGCGGTGTCGTTGCCGCCGGAGTCGGCCCGATGGTCATTTCCCCGGTCCATGGATGGCGCACGAATTCGGGGGTGCTCTCCGGCAATGCGGGCGGCCAATCCTGACAGGCCATTTCGCGGGCGGTAGCCGTCCTCGTGAATGTCCCTGACCACTTATTTGGCGAACATTCCCCGCGGTACGCACCGCGCGCTCGGCCGGCCGAGTGATGAAGCTCTCGTCCCGCGCGGGCGCGATCTCGGGCGCCCGCGGCGTTCTCCCTTCAGAGTGGTGGTGGCGGCGGCCGCCGCTCCGTCAGGCGAACACGCCCCTCGCATCTGGGAGAACACATGAACGCGACCCGTGAACGACCGGAGATCCGATTCCTGACCTCGGGCGACGTCTCGGCGCACGAGCGCGCGGCGGCCGAGCGGGCCGTCCGCGACGCGCTGGCCGGCGCCCGCGGCGTCACGTCCGTCCAGGTCACGCTGAGCGTGGTGGCCG
>JABFVX010000038.1 GCA_013362555.1 Mycobacteriaceae bacterium | reverse complement strand
GGGTGTACGGCCTTCAGGCGTTGCGGATCTCGGTCAGGCTCGGCGCATGTAGGCCCGGATGGCCAGGGGGGCGAAGATCGCGATGACGCCGATCGAGCCGAGCAGCGACCACGCCAAGTCGGCGGTGGCGCCCGCGCCGTTCATCAGGTCCCGGCAGGTGTTGACCATGTAGTAGATCGGGTTCACCTTGTTGATGCCCTGGAGCCAGCCGGGCATGGTGCCGACCATGGCGAACGCACCGGACATGAAGGTCAGGGGGAACATGACCATCATCGAGATGCCCTGCACGCCTGCGGCGCTCTTGCCGGTGACCCCGACCAGCGCCCAGATCCAGCTCACCGCGAACGAGCAGAACACGACGACCACGCCGGCCAGCGCGACGCCGCCGAGTCCGCCTTCCGGGCGGTAGCCGAGGCCGATGCCGACGACGATGGTCAGCACCGTGGCCAGGCCATAGCGCACCATGTCCGCCATCAGCGCGCCCGCCAGCGCGGCGGTTCGCGCGATGGGAAGGGACTTGAATCGGTCGAAGACGCCCTTGTCCATGTCCTCGCGCAGTTGGGTGCCGGTGACCACGGAGGTCAGGACCACCGTCTGCACCAGGATGCCGGGAATCAGAACCGGCAGGTAGTCGTGCATGCTGCCCGCGATCGCGCCGCCGAAGATATAGGCGAACAGGACCGTGAACAGGACCGGCTGGATCGTGACGTCGAACAGCTGCTCGGGGTTGTGCTTGATCTTGATGATGCCCCGGTACGCCATCGTGAGCGAGTGCGAGACCGCTTTGCGGAACGGGATCCGGTTGATGGCCTCGGGGATGGCGGGCGCGGCGTGGCGCGCCTGGCTCGGGGCGGCGAGGGTGGTGGTCATGCCGCGGTCCTTTCGGTGTTGTCGTCTTCGGCGCCGTGGCCGGTGAGGGCGAAGAAGACCTCGTCCAGGCTCGGCTTGGTGACGTTGATCTCGTCGACGCGGATGTTGTTGTCGCGCAGGGCGATCAGAATCTCGGCGGTGACGTCGGCATTGGGCAGTGGGGCGGTGACGCGGCCCGCCTCCGGGCTGATCGCGGCCTCGACCTCGCTGCCCGCGGCGCGGCTGAGGTAGCCGCCGACGATGATCTTGGCGCGGTCCAGGTCGGAGCGTTCCACCAAGGTGAGTTGCAGCGACGACAGGCCGACCTCGGACTTGAGTTCGTCGGAGGTGCCGTCGGCGATGACCTTGCCGTGGTCAATGACGGCGATCCGGTCGGCCAGCTGGTCGGCTTCGTCCAGGTACTGCGTGGTCAGCAGCACGGTGGTGCCGTCGCGCACCAGCCTGCGGATGGTGTCCCACATCTGGGCGCGGGTGCGCGGGTCCAGACCGGTGGTCGGCTCGTCGAGGAACAGCAGCGGCGGCGTGGCGATGAGGCTGGCCGCCAGGTCGAGCCTGCGCCGCATGCCGCCGGAGAAGTTCTCCAGCGACTTGTCGGCGGCTTCGGTCAGGCCGAATTCCTCGAGCAGCGCACCGGTCTTGCGTTTGGCCTCGGCCTTGCTGAGACCGAGCAGCCGCGAGAAGATCATCAGGTTTTCGGTGGCGGTGAGCTTCTCGTCGACCGAGGCGTACTGGCCAGTCACGCCGATGAGCGAGCGCACCGCGGTGGGCTCGCGCCGCACGTCGTGGCCGAAGATGCGGGCCTCGCCGCCGTCGGGCCGCAGCAGCGTGGCGAGCATGCGAATGGTGGTGGTCTTGCCTGCGCCGTTGGGGCCGAGCACGCCGTACACGCTGCCCTGCGGGACGACCAGGCTGACACCGTCGACGGCGCGCTGCTCGCCGAAGACCTTCACCAGGCCGTCAGCCTCGACGGCAGGCACACTGAGCGATCGCGCATCAGCGGTGTTGGTGTGTCCGATTGCGTTCATGACAGCAACCTTGCCCACCTGCTCTTGCGCCACCCTTGCACGGGCCTTGCTTCCCTCCTTGCGTCCCCTTACACGCCCGTGCACCCCGTTCCAGAATGACCCGTGACGTGCGTCTAACGCACGTCACGGGTCATTCTGGAACGGGGTGCACCGGCGCGCCGGGAGGCTAGCGGGACTTGAGGGCGGCGCGGTCCACCTTGCCGGGGCCGCGGAGCGGGAGCTCGGCCAGAATACGGAGTTCGCGGGGCGCGGCGGTGGCGTCGAGTTCGCGGCTGACGTGGGCGCGGAGGTCTTCGAGCGTCGGCGGGGCGCCTGCCGGGACGACGGCCGCGGCGACGCGTTCGCCGAGGCGTTCGTCCGCAATGCCGTAGACGGCGCATTCGCGCACGGCCGGGTGCGTAGCCAAGACGGT
>JABFVX010000206.1 GCA_013362555.1 Mycobacteriaceae bacterium | reverse complement strand
GACGGCGATGGAGACCGGTTGCAGGTACAGCAGCATCAATGCCGCTGCGGCCAGCAGCACGCGTTCCGGCCAGTGGGCACGGTGCACCAGCCAGCCGCCTGCCGCGCCCGCGAGCGCCGCGACCGCCACCGCGGACACCGCTGCGGCCCAGAGGATCCCGGTCCACGGCTGGGTGATGATGGCGTCCTGCCCGTACGTGCCCGGCGGCAGCCCGGTCACCAGCAGATAGGCTCCGGTCGGCGTAGCCACGAAGGCCAGCGGAACCAGGAACGCGGGCAGCGTGTAGCGGGCGGTCTGCCACATGGTCGGCATCAGCTTTCCGCCCGTGATCGCCGCGGCCGCCACCGAGGCCAGCGATGTCGGCGGGCTGACTTCGGACAGCACCGTGTAGTAGAAGACGAACATCGCCACCGCGGGCGCGGCCACCCCCAGTTCGTCGGTGAAGACCGGGGCCATCACCACCCACGCGATGATGAACGACGCCGTCACCGGAACGGCCAGTCCCAACACCGCGATCGCGATAGCCGCGGCGACCGCGGTGAGTACCAGCACCGCTGCCGGGGTGTGCGTGACCGAGGTGGCGCCGTTCACCATCAGCGACGAAATCTGTTGGCCGAGACCGGTTTTGTTCATGCTGGTGGTGATGATCCCGGCGGCCGCGCACACGGCCGTCACCCCGAGCACGCTGCGGGTGCCCGCGATCAGGGCCGCTCCGACTCGGGCGGGCGCCACCGCCGCGGCCCGCAGCGCCGCGCGTGGTTCGCGCGCGGCCGCCACCGTGCGCATGACCCGCAGAGCCCGCGGGTCGGCCAGGGTGAGTGCCAGTGCGATGGCGGTGGCGTCGACGACGGCGTCGAACGGCGGCACGCCCAGCGCCAGCAACGCCACGATGACGATCAGCGAAGAGAAGTGGTATCCGAACCGCAGCAGCAGCTTCCACACCGGCGGGCTGTCCACGGCCACCTGCTGAGCGCCGAAACGGCGTGCGTCGATCTCCACTGCCAGCAGGATGCCCAGGTAGTATAGCAGTGTCGGGATCGTGGCCCAGATCAACACCTGCAGGTACGACACCTGGAGTTGTTCGGCGATGATGAACGCGGCCGCGCCGAGCGTCGGCGGCGATAGCGTGGCCCCGATCCCGGCGGCGGCGAGCATGCCGCCCGCTTGCTCGCGCGGGTAGCCTGCCCGCCGCAGGATCGGCCAGGTGACCCCGCCGATGGTGGCCGTGGTGGCGGTGCCCGAACCGGACACAGTGCCCAGCAGAAATCCCGACGCCACCGCTGTGCGGGCCGGACCGGTGCGGGAACGCCGGAAGGCCGCGCGCGACAGCTCGACGAAAAACCCGCCCGCGCCGGACAGTTCGAGCGCCGCGCCGTAGATCGTGAACAGCACGATGTAGGTGCCCGCGACCTCCAGCGGGGTGCCCCAGATCCCGTTCTGCTCGCTGTAGAGCCCGTTGACGATCTGTTCGAAATCGACGCCGGGGTGGGCGATCGACCATTCCGGCGGCAGATAGCTGCCGTAGTAGGCGTAGGCGAAGAACAGCACGCAGATCGCGGGCAGCGCCCAGCCGGTCGTGCGCCTGCACGCCTCCAGCGCGAGCAGCGTCAACAGCGCTCCGGCGACCACGTCGACGCGCGCCAGTCCGCCCTGCCGGTCGAGGAACGCGTCGAATCCGCCGCCGCCGTCGGCGATCCGCCACGGCAGCAGCGGATACACCGCGGCGGCCGCGGCCAGCGCGGCCAGCACCCAGTCCAGCGCGGACGGCCGGTGCAGCGGACTCGACCGCCACCCGGACCGGTACCACAGGAACACCAGCGGCAGCGTGCCCCCGAGGAACAGCATCAGATACACCTGCGGCCCGCCCGACTGTGGCCGGAACACCTGGTACACGGCGAACAGCGACATGCCTCCGGCCACCGCCCCCGCCGCCCGGCCCACCGGCCCCGACAGCACCCGCGCGGGCTGCTCCTCGTCCACTGCCGCCGTGTCCATTCCCCGCCCTCCTCACCTCGAGTCACCTCGAGCGGACCCAGTGTCGCCCACTCCGGCCCCGCTGGGAAAGCCCTCGGTCCCAACCCGTGCGCGCGTTTATTCCAGAACCTGCGTCAGACGCACGTCATTGGTCGTTCCGGAAGGTGAAACACATGGCGAACCACGGAGACGCCGCTACACGCACTGTTCGGGTTCCACGCGGGTGAGGATCTCGAGATCGTGGCCGGCGGGGTCGAGCAGGAAGACGCGGCGGCCGTGGGGAGTGGCGCCTACCGTCGCGGGCACGGCGTGGCGGGCATCGGCCCAGTGGGGGAGGCTGCGGTCCCGGAGGCGCCCGTAGATCTCGTCGAACTCGCGATCGGAGACCGCGAAGGCATAGTGTTGCGACAGCACGGGCAGGCCCCAGCGGGTGTGGGTGTAGCGCAGCGTCGGGCCGCCGGGCAGCGCCACGGCGAGGTAGCGGCCGTCCGGGGTCGGCTGCGGATCGGGCAGGCCGAGCAGGCCCGCCAGAAACTCGGCCGCTTCCGGGGCGTCGTCTGCGTAGACGATGGTGTGGTCGAGCACGATCATCACTGCGAAACTACCGAATTCGCGCCGGTTGTGGGGCGAGTCGGCGGAAAGGGACTGATGTGACCGGTGCGCTGTGGGCAATCAGCGATCTCCATGTCGGCCACCCGGCCAATCGGGCTGTGGTGGAAGAGATTCGGCCGGCGTCGTCGCAGGACTGGCTGATCGTCGCGGGCGACGTGGCCGAGAGCCCGGAGCAGATTCGGTGGGCGCTGGGTCTGCTGCGCTCGCGTTTCGCGAAGGTGATCTGGGTGCCGGGCAACCACGAACTGTGGACCACCGCCCGCGACCCCGCGACCCTGCGCGGCGAGGCCCGCTACCAGAGCCTGGTGCGACTGTGCCGGGAACTGGACGTCGTCACCCCCGAGGACGAGTACCCGCTGTGGACCGGCGACGGCGGCCCGGCCGTGGTGGCGCCGCTGTTCCTGCTCTACGACTACAGTTTTCTGCCCGCCGGGATCGCCGACAAGGCGCAGGGTTTGGCTGTCGCCGAGCGGCGCCGGGTGACCGCGGGCGACGAGCACCTGCTCGCCTTCGAGCCCTATCCGTCCCGGGACGCCTGGTGTCACGCCCGCGTGGCGGCGACCGCGGCCCGGCTCGACGCTGTCGACCCGGTCCTGCCGCTGGTGCTGGTCAACCACTGGCCACTGCGCCAAGAGCCCACCATGCTGCTGTTCCCGCCGGAGTTCTCGCTCTGGTGCGGCACCGTGCGCACCGCCGACTGGCACCGCCGCTACAACGTCGCCTGCGCGGTGTACGGGCACCTGCACCTGCGTCGCGCCGACCGCATCGACGGAGTCCGCTTCGAGGAAGTCTCCCTGGGCTATCCCCGCGAATGGCAACGCCGCGGCCGCCCGGACCCGCTGCTGCGCCGGATCCTGCCCGCCCCGGCCCGCACCCCCGACCTCCTCGGCCTCGTCCCCCGCTCCCTCATCGCCCAGACCTGGCGCCTGGCCCGCGCCCTCCAGCCGAAAGCCCGCTGACAGCCGCACCCCTTTTCGCCAGACGCACCGAAAGTAGACGGTGCGTCTGGCAAGAAGGCGTGCGTTTGGGGCTCAGGTGCGGGCGGGGTCGGTGAAGTTGTAGGCGGTGGACAGGTCCGCTACGGTCCAGGCGCGGCCGGTGCGGGAGCGGCGGGCCGGATCGGCGGCGAGAGCGACGACGGCGCGGCCGGTGAACCGGGGGCTCTGCGCCTCGGCCAGGTCGACGGTGCCCTCGCCGGGCAGGGTCACCAGGCGGCGGCCGTCGGCGTCGGCCGGAACCATTTGCAGCAGTTCCGTGTCCACGATGCCCGGCCACAGCGAGACTGCCGTGACGTCGGTGTCCGCGAGGTCGGCGGCCAGGTCGGCAGTCAGGCGGTCCAGTGCGGCCTTGGCGACGCCGTAGACGGCGTTGTGCATGCGCCGCTGTGCACCGGGGGAGGAGATGTTCACGATCAGGCCGCCGCCGGCGATCAGCAGCGGCGCGGCCAGCACGGCGGCGACGTAGTGTGAACGCACTCCGATGTCGAAGGTCTCGTCCCACGCCTCCGCGGGCACCTCCCAGAACGGCTTGCCCAGCCAGCGCGCTGCGGCGGGCGAGTTGTAGACGTTGTTCACCAGCACGTCGAGCCGTCCGTGTGCGGTGCGCACCTGGTCGAACAGCGCGCGCACCGCCTCGTCGTCGCGGTGGTCGCACACCACCGGGATGCCGACGCCGCCCAATTCGCCGACCTGCGCCGCCGTGTCGTGCACTGTTCCCGGCAGGCGACCGGGCGTCGCCGACCGGCCGGTGACGTAGACGGTCGCGCCCGCCGCGCCGAGCTCGAGGGCGATGCCCTTGCCGATGCCGCGGCTGGCGCCGGTCACCACCGCGACCCGGTCCCGCAGGCTGTGTTCCGATTCAGGTGTTGCGCTCACAACCTTCGGACACTACCGCGAAACAGGAACACGTTCTAGGCTCCTGTGAATGCGCATGCACGTGACCGAGCAGGGCAGCGGCCGTCCGGTGGTGTTCTGCCACGGCTTTCCGCACACCGGCGCCATCTGGCGTCGCCAACTCGCCGCGGTAGCCGCGGCCGGCAGGCACGCCCTGGCGCCGGACCTGCGCGGCTACTGCCGCACCGCGGCCCCTGCGGACCTGGACGCCTACACCAACGCGGCCGTCATCGAAGACCTGCTCGGTCTGCTCGACGACCTCGGCGCCGCCGACGCGGTCTTCGTCGGACTCGACTTCGGCGCCGTGCTGGTGTGGGAACTGGCGCAGCGCGCCCCGGAGCGGGTGACCGCGGCGATCGTCCTGAACAATCCGTTCACCCCGCGGCCCCCGCGCCCGCCGTCGCAGCTGTGGGCGAAGGCCGCGCAGCGCCATTTCCTGCACCTGTCGTACTTCCAGACCCCCGGCGTCGCGGACGCCGAACTCGCGGCGCGGCCAAGGGAATTCCTGGCCCGCGTGTATTACGCGCTCAGTGCCGACTACCACTACCTCGACACGTGGAAAAACCCGCCCGGCCTCGGCTACCTCGACGTGCTCCCGCCCGCGCCGCCGCTGCCGTGGCCCTGGCTGAACGAAGCCGAATTCGACGAACTGGCAATCGAATTCGAGCGAACCGGATTCACCGGCGGGCTCAACTGGTACCGCGTTCTCGACCGGAACTGGGAGCTCACCGCCGACCTCGGCGACGAGGTGCTGGTGCCGACGTACTTCCTCTACGGCGACCGCGACCCCGACATGGAAGGCTTCAGCGGCCGCGACCCGCTCGCCACGTTGCGCGCCCACGTTCCGGACCTGCGCGCTGTCACCGAGGTCCCCGGCGCGGGCCACCTGCTCCCGCTGGAGCGCTCGGCGGAGGTCAACGCCCTGATCGTGGACCACCTCGCCGACATCGACGCGGCTGAGGTCGGGAAAGGCTAGGGGAGCGCATAATTCGGGTGCGGGGCGACATCTGAACGTCCACTGAATGTCCTTGCAGATGTTCTTGCATTTGCACGGTGCACGCTCCTACACTTGGTATGGAAGCGTTGAAAGTCCCAGACCGGCAGAAGGCTCCGTGCGGAGCGTTCGCATGATCGGGGTTGGAGATAGGTCCGTGACCATGACCACCACAAGTATCAGTGCAGCGTTCGTGACCGCCGCCGGAGCGGCATGGTGGGTGACAAGCGCACTCGGCTTCGGCAGGCGCTGCCGGTGCCCGTGGTCTCGTCCGGAAGGTGAACTAACACCCGTCGTGGCGCGGCGCGTTCTGCGCTACCACGGCGGTTGCTCGGACAGCTGCCCAGCGCGGCGGTCCGCCGGGGCCGCGCTGCTCGCCACCGTACGCTGAGCCGCAACAGCGTTCGCTAGGCGAGCAGCGCGGCCTGCTTTTCGGATTCTTGCGTTACCGAAATCCAGAATGACCCATGGCGTGCGCTCAGCGCACGCCATGGGTCATTCTGGATTCAGGGTTCTCGGCTGTCGCCTCTACAGCTCGGCGAGCAGCTTGGCCAAGAAGTCCTGGGTTGTGTGCGGCTGCGCGGCTTGCACGCAGAGGCTGTCCATGACGGACAGATACAGTTCCAGGTCTTGGCGCTTGTCGAGATAGAGCGCGCTCGTGAGCTGCTCGACATACACGATGTCGGGCAGCTCCGGCTCCGGAAAGCGCAGCATCGTGAACGAGCCGCCCGCAGCCGGGTGCCCGCCCGCCGAATACGGCAGTACCTGGATCGTGACGTGCGGCAGCGCAGCAAGTTTCATCAAATGCTGGATCTGCTCGCGCATCACCGACGCGCTGCCGACCGCGCGACGCAGCGCCGACTCGTCGATGACAGCCCACACCTGAGGCGGGTGCGGGCGGTCGAGGACTTCTTGTCGACGCGTGCGCAACGTGACGCGGCGGTCGGTGTCGGCGTCGCGATGACTGAGCGTCACGACCGACCGCGCATAGTCGGCGGTCTGGAACAGGCCGGGCACGAACTGCGCCTCGTAGGTGCGGATCTTGCTCGCGGCCTGCTCCAGGCCTAGGTAGGTTTCGAACCAGGATGGCAGCAGGTCGCTGTAGCGATGCCACCACCCGGGCTGGTTGGCCTGATAAGCCAGGTCCAGCAGGGACTCGCGTTCTTCGGGATCGGTGACTCCGTATAGCGTGAGGAGGTCGCGGATGTCACGTTCCTTGAATCCGGTGCGCCCCAGTTCGAGTCGGCTGATCTTGGCGTGTGAGCCGCGGATGGCCTCACCGGCCGCTTCCCGCGAGATGCCCCGCTTCTCCCTGAGCTGACGTAGCTGCCCGCCCAGCGCTATGCGCAGGACGGTTGGACCACGTTGTGCAACAGGCCGACTATTGTCGTCCGGTTCTACGATCATGGAGTCTTCTCCGAGTGTCGGGGGGACACCCACAGTGTGTCATGAGCAGCCGTGGTTGGGAAACAGGCGGCGTGTCGTCAGGCCAGCAAATAGTCGAATTCCCCATCCTTGGCGCCGCGCAGGAACGCGTCGATCTCGGCGCGTGTGTACTCGATGACGGCGCCGCCGGTTTCGCGGGAGTTGCGGACGCCGATGTTACCGCCGGGCAACTTGGCGACCTCGACGCAATTGCCGCTCGGGCTGCTGTAGGAGCTCTTCCGCCAAGAGAGGTCGTTGAGCGACATGTTCAGTCTCCTTCGGTCTCGCAGTGTGGATCTCGTACGTGCAAATGTACTCTCAGATGTTCTTGCATTTGCAAGATACGGCTGGGACAGTAGCAGTTATGGCGCGAGCGATCGGGCGAACTGCAGCCGCATCCTGGAGGTCGAGATGACCCTGGACGAGATAGAAGCCTTCGACGCACAGGCGGCCGAATGGCGTGAGGCAGTTCGCAATTGTGAGACTGAACCGTCCATTGTCTCGGATCAGCAGGCGGTGCTGCTACTTTCCCTGCACGGCCACACGGGGGAGGCCGAGATCTCCTGCTGCAGAGTGCGTCGTGCCGCGAAGCACTACCTGCGCAGGTTCCACTGCCCTCGATGCGCGGGGTGACCGGGCGCGCAGGCGCGTTCACGGAATGAGCAGCACCCGGCCGACGGTGGCCCGCGATGAGACGCTCTTCATCGCCGCGGGCGCGTCGGTGAGCGGACGGCAGTCCGACACCACCGGGGCAATGCGCTTGTCCTGATAGAGGCTGTCGATCTCCTGCTGCGCGCTGACGAGGGCGTCCGGCCGGGCCGAGATGTATGTGCCCCAATAGAGGCCCGCGACGGTGTAGTTCTTGACCAGCATGTGGTTGGCGCGCAAGGGGAATGGCTGCCCCGAGGAGAATCCCACGACGAGGATGCGTCCTTCGAAGGCGACGCACTTGGTGGATCGGTGCAGCACGTCGCCGCCCACGCTGTCGAGGATGACGTCCGCGCCGTGTCCGGCGGTGATCTCGTTGACCTGGCCGGCGAAATCCGCAGTGGTGTAGTCGATTGCCACCTCGGCGCCCAGCGTTCGGCACAACTCGACCTTGTCGCGCCCGCCTGCCGTCGCGATCACGCGCGCCCCTGCCGCTGCGCCGAGTTGAATTGCCGCCGAGCCGATCCCGCCCGCCCCCGCGTGTACGAGCAGCCATTCGCCCGGTTGCAGCCGGGCCCGTCGGTGCAAACCTATCCAGCACGTCTGGTAGGTGAGGCCGAGCGCGGCGGCGTCCGTGGCGGGGGTGTGGTCGGACAGCGTCGCGCACCGGGAACCCGCGGTCACGCTGTGGGTCGAGTACCCGCCCGAGTACCCGTTGAGCGTCGAGGCCACCCGGGTTCCGACCGGGACGGCGGGATCGCGGCTTTCGGCCACCACGCCGGCGACCACGAAGCCGGGCGTGAAGGGCAGCGCGGGCGTGATCTGGAATGTGCCCGCAACCAACATGGCGTCCGGAAAGTTGACCGCACACGCCGCGACCGCGATGCGGACCTCTCCCGAGTCGAGCGGCGGATCCGCGACATCCTCGAACGCCATCGAATCGGGCGGACCGAATGCATGTACACGCCAGGCTTTCACCTTGCGCAAACTACCGGCGAACGACAATGTTCTCAATAGGGCGGCGGCCCGGTGTGCACCCCTCCAGAATGACCCGTGGAGTGCGCTGAGCGCACTCCACGGGTCATTCTGGAGGCCGGAAACTCGCGGTCGTACGGACCGCCGGGCCGTCAGTGGTGGCCGAACAGGTGCCCGAGGCTGTCGATGGCCGCCGACCCGGTCGAGTGCACGAATCCGGCGATGGCCTGCAGCAGGGTGTCCATGTATTGCTCTCCTTCATCACAGTTTTTTGCAACCGGTCATGAGTCGGGCGGGGAGTGCGAAAAGTTCCGCGGCGTGCGTCACGGTCCGGCGAGTCCTGGTGACCAGGACACAGCCGGTCGGCGTCGTGGAATCGAGCGAGGCTCGATCCACGCAGTCACAGCCTATTCCGCACGCTGCAGGATGCGAGACAACGATGGTCGAGATAGGCGTGTTGGTGCCGTACGTCGACGGCATGGTCACCTCCCGGGCCTTCCTGCGGGAGTTCGCCGCCGCGCTGGAGGACGCGGGGGTCGAATCGGCCTGGGCGATTGAGCATGTGGTGGTCGCCGACGGATATGAACCGAACTACCCGTACTCCCCGGACGGCCGGATGTCAGGACCGCAGACCGGCGCTCCCATGACCGACCCGCTGGACACCATCGCCTTCATGGCAGGCGCGTGCGGCACTCTGCGGTTCGGCACCGCGATGGTCATCGCGCCGCTGCACAGCCCGGTCGTGTTGGCCAAGCGAGCGGCCACCGTCGACTTGGTAACCGAGCGCAGCCGCACTACTTTTCGTCAGCCGCACCGCGTTCAGG
>JABFVX010000039.1 GCA_013362555.1 Mycobacteriaceae bacterium | reverse complement strand
GCAGCTGCGGGTGTAGACGCGCGAACCGGGTGCAAGGCTGTGAGATATCGGGGAGAATCCGGATGGCGCTCGGGCCGAATCTCCGGAGACTGGAGACCATGACTGCGTCGCACCCCGACACACTGGCCCCGCTGCCCAAGGAGCGCGACGACCCCGGCGCACCGGTGGCCGCGCGCGCCACCGGCCTCGCCAAGACCTACGGCTCCGGCGACACGGAGGTGCGTGCCCTCGCCGGGGTCTCGGCCGAGTTCCGCGCCGGCGAATTCACGGCGATCATGGGCCCGTCGGGATCGGGCAAATCGACCCTGATGCACTGCCTGGCCGGCCTGGACAGCGCCACGTCGGGCACCGTCCGCATCGGCGACACCGATCTGACGAATCTGTCCGACAAGCAGATGACGCGGTTGCGCCGCGATCGCATCGGCTTCGTGTTCCAGGCATTCAACCTGGTGCCGACGCTCACGGCGCTGGAGAACATCACCTTGCCGGTCGACATCGCGGGCGGTGCGGTCGACCGGGACTGGCTGGACACCGTGGTGAACCGGCTCAACCTGGCGGACCGGCTGACGCACCGCCCGGCGGAGCTGTCCGGCGGGCAGCAGCAGCGGGTGGCGTGCGCGCGGGCGCTGGTCGGCAAGCCCGACATCATCTTCGGCGACGAACCCACCGGCAATCTGGACTCGCGCTCGTCCGGCGAGGTGCTCGCCATCCTGCGCACCGCGGTCGACGAGTTCGGCCAGACCGTGGTCATGGTGACCCACGACCCGCACGCCGCGGGCTACGCCGACCGGGTGATCTTCCTCGCCGACGGCCGGATCGTCGACGAGTTGGCCGACCCCACCGCCGACTCCGTGCTGGACCGGATGAAAGCCCTGGAGCAGGAGTCGTGATCGACATCAAACCGTGTCCGCTGCGCCGGGTCGCGCTGCGCAATCTCGCGGCGCACCGGGTGCGGCTGGCGCTGACGGTGCTGTCGGTCGTGCTCGGCACCGCGTTCGTCGCGGGCTCCTTCGTCTTCACCGACACCTTGAAGGGCACCTTCGACGCCATCTTCGCCAACGAGGCCCAAGGCGTCGATGTGCGCGTCGGCGCTCGGCACGAACAGGCGCTGGGCCTCGACCTGGGCCAGGTTGCGAAGATCACCGCAACGCCCGGAGTCGGCCGCGTGGCGCCCGCGGTGTCGGGCCCCGCGGTGCTGCTGCGCAACGGTCGCGCCGTGCAGACCGGAGGCGCGCCCACCGTCGCCGAGTCGTATCTGCCGCCGGAGCGGGCGGTGTCGGTGTCGCGTCGGCTCGTCGCGGGCGGTCCGCCGACCGGTCCCGGCGAGATCATCCTCAACCGGGGCGGCGCGCGCCGGGCCGGCCTCGACGTCGGCGACCGGGCCCAGGTGCTGCTGCCCGCGCGCGGGACGATCGACGTGGTCGTCCGCGGGCTCTATGACATCCCTTCGGACACCGGCGGTTTCATCGGCGTGCAGTTCGCCGAGAACGAGGCCCGATCGCTGCTCAGCGACCGAGAGCACGTCGACCACGTCGACATCGCTGCGACCGGCGTGTCCGCCGGCGCGCTGCGCGACCGGCTGGCCGAGGCCTTCCCGGACCTGAAGGTGCAGACCGGTCCCGAGGTCCGGGCCGAACTGCAGTCGAAGATGGAGGAGCAGCTCAGCTTCGTCAACTATTTCCTGCTCGCGTTCGGCGCCATCGCGCTGCTGGTCGGCACCTTCATCATCTACAACACGTTCTCGATGATCATCGCGCAACGGCTGCGCGAACTCGCGCTGCTGCGCGCGGTGGGCGCTTCCCGCGGCCAGATCGGCCGCTCGGTGGTGCTGGAGGCGCTGGTGGTGGGCCTGCTCGGCAGCGTCGCCGGACTGGCTGCGGGCCTCGGACTCGCCTACGGCCGCGCGGCGCTGCTGAATGTGGTCGACACCGGACTGCCCACCGGGTCGATGCGGGTGCTGCCGCGCACCGTCGCGGTGTCGATGCTGGTCGGCTTGGCGGTCACGGTGCTCAGCGCCTACGCGCCCGCGCGCCGGGCGGCGAAGATCCCGCCGGTGGAGGCGATGCGGGAGGACGCTGCCCCGCAGGCCGAGGCCTTGCGCACGCGGACGCTGTCCGGCGCGGCGCTCGCCGGCCTGGGTGCGGTGCTGGTGGCGCTCGGCGCACGGCACACCGGCGGAAACGCCGCGCTCACGGTGGGCGTCGGCGCGGTCGGCCTGATCCTCGCGGTGCTGTTGGCCGCGCCCGCCCTGTCGCGGCCGGTGCTGGCGATCCTGGGCGTGGCGGTCACCCGGCCGTTCGGGCCGATCGGACGCATGGCGCGCACCAACGCCGCGCGCAATCCGCGCCGTACCGCAGCCACCGCGTTCGCGTTGACGCTGGGCCTCATGCTGGTGTCGGTGATCGCGATGTTCGGGGCCTCGGCGCGCGAGACGCTGAACGTCGTGGTGGACAAGGGAATCAAGGCCGATTACCTGCTCAGCGGCCCGCAGAACCAGTTCGTCGGCGTGCCGCAGGACGCTGTGGACGCGGCCCGCGCCGTGCCGGGGGTGCGCGGCGTCGCGACGCTGCGGGCGGTGGCCGTGAAGGTGGACGACGAGCGGATCGCCGGTACGTCGCCGTTCGGCGCCATCGGCGAGACGGTCAACTACACCCTCGACGAGGGCCGCAATACGCTCGGCCCGGGCGAGATGATGGTGTCGCGGACCGAGGCCGACAAGCGCGGGTGGCACGCGGGCGACACCGTCGAACTGACCGGACTGGACATGCGCACGTTCACCGCGACCGTGAGCGGAATCTATTCCGACACACTGATGTTCGGATCATTGGCGGTTTCGGACGCGCTGTACCAGCGGATCGTGTCCGATGCGTACCGAATCAACCTGGTTGCGATGATCCAGGCCGAACCCGGCGCCGACCTGGCCGCGCTGCGCACCGCCCTGGGTGACGCGGTGGCCAAGGACGTGGTGGTGCAGGTGCAGGACCGGGAAGACTTCAAGGGGGAGCAGGGCCGCCAGATCCAAACCATGCTGACGATCCTGTATGGACTGTTGGCCCTCGCCGTGGTGATCGCCATCCTCGGCATCGTCAACACCCTGGCGCTGTCGGTGGTGGAGCGCCGCCGCGAGATCGGCATGCTGCGCGCGGTGGGCACCCAGCGGGTGCAGGTGCGCCGCATCATCTACCTGGAGTCGACTCTGATCGCGCTGTTCGGCGCGGCCGTCGGGGTTGCGCTGGGCCTCGGCCTGGGCGCGGGTTTCCTGCGCACGCTGCGCGACCGCGGACTGGAACAGATCGCCGTCCCGTGGGTCCAGGTGGTCGCGATGCTGCTCGGCTCGGCCGTCGTCGGAGTTGTCGCGGCGCTATGGCCCGGCGTCCGCGCGGCCCGCACTCCGCCGCTGGCCGCCATCGCGGAGTAGCCGCGTCCGACCGGACTGCCCGCGCTGTGCCGCGTGCGGGCCGTCCGGTCGCGGGCCGTACCCTGGGTGGGTGAGTGACGTCAACCCCCGCAGTTTCGAGGTGCGCACGTACGGCTGCCAGATGAACGTGCACGACTCCGAGCGGCTGTCGGGCCTGCTGGAGGACGCGGGCTATGTGCGGGCCGCTCCGGGTGCACAGGCTGACCTGGTCGTGTTCAACACGTGCGCGGTGCGGGAGAACGCCGACAACAAGCTCTACGGCAATCTCAGCCACCTGGCGCCGGTGAAGGCGGAGAATCCGGGCATGCAGATCGCCGTGGGCGGCTGCCTGGCTCAGAAGGACCGCGGCACGGTGCTGCGCAAGGCGCCGTGGGTGGACGTGGTGTTCGGCACCCACAACATCGGCTCGCTGCCCGCGCTGCTGGAGCGCGCCCGGCACAACGAGCGCGCCGAGATGGAGATCCTGGAGTCGCTCGAGGTGTTCCCGTCCGCGCTGCCCGCCAAGCGTGACTCGGCGTACTCGGGCTGGGTGTCGATCTCGGTGGGTTGCAACAACACCTGCACCTTCTGCATAGTTCCCGCGCTGCGCGGCAAGGAGGTCGACCGCAGGCCCGGCGATATTCTGGCCGAGGTGCAGGCGCTGGTCGAACAGGGCGTGCTGGAGGTGACGCTGCTGGGCCAGAACGTGAACTCCTACGGCGTGAATTTCGCCGACCAGGACCGGCCGCGGGACCGGGGTGCGTTCGCGGACCTGCTCCGGGCGTGCGGGAAGGTCGACGGCCTGGAGCGGGTGCGGTTCACCTCCCCGCATCCGGCCGAGTTCACCGACGACGTGATCGCCGCGATGGCCGAGACCCCGAATGTCTGCCCGCAGCTGCACATGCCGTTGCAGTCGGGCTCGGACCGGGTGCTCAAGGCGATGCGCCGCTCGTATCGGCGGGAGCGGTACCTCGGCATCATCGACAAGGTGCGGGCGGCGATGCCGCACGCGGCCATCACGACCGACATCATCGTCGGATTCCCCGGCGAGACCGAGGAAGACTTCCAGCAGACGCTCGACGTCGTTGCGCAGGCACGCTTTTCGAGCGCGTTCACTTTCCAGTATTCCAAGCGTCCGGGCACCCCGGCGGCCGAGATGCCCGGACAACTGCCCAAGAGACTCGTCCAGGAGCGCTACGAGCGGCTCCTGGAGCTGCAAGAGCGGATCTCCTTGGAGGAGAACCGGAAACTCGTCGGCGCCCAGGTCGAACTGCTCGTCTCCGCGGGCGAGGGCCGCAAGAACGCCGCCACCGCCCGCCTCAGCGGCAGGGGCCGCGACGGCAGGCTGGTGCACTTCAGGCCGACGGAGGAGGTCGTTCGGCCCGGTGACGTGGTGACGGTCGAGATCACCGCGGGCGCACCGCATCACCTCATCGCCGACGGCGCGGTCCTGTCGCACCGGCGCACCCGAGCCGGGGACGCGAGCGAGGAAGGCCGCACGCCGACGACCGCCGGAGTGGGCCTGGGCCTGCCCGGTGTCGGCGCACCCGCCCCGCTGTCGCCCATCGTCGGGTGTGGCGCGTGAGCGAACCGGAGTTCGAGCAGTTCCGCGGGGATCTGGAAGCCGCCGAACGCAAAGTGGCGCGTGAGATCGATCCCGGCGCGCGGGCCTTGGTGGTGGCGATTCTGGTGATGGTTCTGGCCGGTTCGCTGGCCCTGTCGCACGCGGGCGCGGCTCGCGGATTCGACGTGCTGACCGGTGGGGATGTGCTGGATGACGAGCACATCTCGCTGCCGTCGCGCCTGTTCGTCTGGTTCGCGGTCGTCTTCGGCGTGATGTTGTCGGTGCTGGCGCTGGTCACGCGGCGCTGGGCGCTGGCATGGATCGCGGTGGCGGGGACCGCTATCGGTACCGTGTTCGGCATACTGGCGATCTGGACCCGGCAGACGCCGGCGCCCGGGGTGCACGCGGCCGGTCCCGGCGCCGGCCTGATTCTCGGCGTTATCGCCTGCATGCTCCTGACCTTCCACTGGATTCGGGTCGTGTGGAGCCGGACAGCGGTGCTCCTGGCTGCCGAGGAGCAGCGCCGCATCGCCGCCGCGGAGGCGGAGCGCCGCCACCCCTGGGGGCGTGGACCGACGAATTCCTGACAGCCGCACCATTTTTGTATAGCCGCACCCGTTGTGGTGCGATGCTTTCGGTGCGTTTGGCGGGAAGGGGTGCGTCTATGCATGGTGGCGCTTCCTGGACCGCCGACGCTTGCGCTCCAGGGCGGCTTCCGGGTCCGGGTCGGCGAGGAACGCTGCGCGCACCGTCGAAATCCCCATCAGCACACCGACGTCGGCGAGTGTGACGCGGCCGGCCACCAGATCCCGTGCGAGCGCCGCCGATTCCGTGCCCACCGCGGATTTCAGCTCTTCCAGCCGGGTTCGCATTGCGATGACGGCGTCGAGGCGCTGTTGTGGAGCTGATACGCCGGGCACCGAGTCCAGCCGAACCGACACCGGCGCGTCCTCACGCGCGTCGAGGGATCGGCGTGCGGCAGCGAACACCTCGAGGAGGTTGCGTGCAGGCTCTCCCGCGGCGAGTTCGCCTTCGAACCCCCAGCACCACGACCAATGTCGGCGGTACTCGATGCGTTGCACCCAGACGTCGATAGCGGCTGCCGGAGTGTCGTCTTCGGCTGCGGGCATCCTCCACCCTCTCCACTGTGGTCCGCTGGTCGGCGCTTGTTGACGTTCGTTGCTGATCAAGGTCCGCGTACGAGGCTGAGGGTGCCTTCTTGCCCGTCGTACCAGGCGGCGAGCGCCGGATCTGGGTCGTTCCGGGGCTCGGAGAGCTTGATGATCGGCGGCGTCCAGGAGGTTCGGCGGCGCAGCGGCACATCCGGACCCCCGACCGCGCGGCAGAGCGTGAGCAGGCCGCCGCCGGTGGTGAAGAACGCGGCTGCCGTGATGTCCACGGGCCGCTCCCGGCCCAGCACGCCGGACGGGCGGTGGCCGGTGCACCGCACCCTTGCCGCCGCGCGCTCGCCGTCGATCAGGAGGTCACGGAGCTCGATGTGGAAGTCCGGAATGGCGGACCGGATCCGGTCGCGATAGTCGGCCCAGTCGTGTCTGCCGCAGCACTCGTCGTCCGCCCCTTCGTACACGAAGTCCGCGTCGAGGAGCTCGTCGGCGGCGGCGTCGTCCGACCGGTTCCACAGGTCGGCGTAGAACCGGCGCACGAGACCCGCGACGTCCGCGTCGACAGCCTGGGCGTCCGTCGCGAGGAGCTGGGCGACGGTGCGGCCGGGGAACATGGCCTCCAGGACCCGGCAGTGGTGGCCCCGGGGGTTGGTGCGCAGGGCCCCGGACAGCCACCGGTAGTACTGGGTCTTGGTGGGCCCGCCGCCGACGAGTCCGGCGTCGAGCACGCGGGCGCATCTGTCGTACTCGCTGAGAAAGGCGGCGTGGCTGTGGATGTGGCGCTGGCTGAGCAGCGTTCGCAGGACGGTTGCCATGGGCGCTCCGAGGCGTGGTGGTGGCTGGTGCGTTGGCGAAACTATCAGCGAGGTCCGACTTCTCGTCGCCACCAGCGCGAAAAGGATACTAAAAGGCACCAAAAGGCACGAAAGGGCCCAAAGAGGGAAAATAAGGCACCCGTTAGAGGGCCGATAAGGGACTGACTTTTCTGCAACCTCCTCTGTGTACGAACCGCGGAATGAGGAGGGGTCGGATGGATATCGCAATCACTGTCGGAATCGTGGTGACCGGATTGCTCGGGTTGGTCGCTGTGGCGTTGTGGGGCATGGGTGACGAGGGCAGGCGGCGGCCCCGGCGCGACCGCGAGCGACGGCAGGCAGGGGAGCGGCAGCGCGTCGAGCGCACGCTCCGGGACGAGATGCTGCGGGCGGGCGAGCTGTGGGAGGTGCTGGACGAATCCTGTCACGACGTACCGCAGCCGCTGACTGTGGAAACGGCGCACTACCTGCTTCGGGCTCACCTCGAGCACCCGACGGACCGCTGTCCGTGCCGAGGGGCCGCCCTTGAGGTGCTCCGACAAGCCGGCCGCTACGTTCTCGCCCAGCGCGCCAGCCCGCCACCGGCCCGCGAAGGCGGCCAATTCTGACGCCGACATGGATACGGACTCGCGCTACACCCGAATCGCGCATTTACACCCGCAGCTGCGGGTGTAAATGCGCGATTCGGGTGTAGAACGGTGGGTTGAGTCAGCGGTTGCTGACGGCGCCTTCGGCGGCGTCAGCCCATTCCCGCCATTGTTTGGCTTGCTCGAGGGCTTTTGCCGCGTCGCGGTCGCGGCCCGCCGCCTTGGCTTTGGCGGCCTGCTCTTCGAATTGCGCTACGCGTTCGCGGAACTGGGCGGCCCGCGCCAGCGCCTCGGGATCGGTGCGGCGCCACCGGTCGTCGGTGGCATCGCGGACCTTCTTCTCCACCGCGCGGATCCGGTCTTCCAGGGACTGCATTCGGGCGCGGGGCACTTTGCCGATGGCGTCCCACTTGTCCTGGATGTCGCGCAGTGCCGCGCGCGCGGCGTCGAGGCCCGCACGCGGGTCGAGCTGCTCGGCCTTGCGCAGCAGCGCCTCCTTGGCGGTCGCGTTGTCCTCGAATTCGGCGTCGCGCTCGGAGGCGGCGGCGTTGCGCGCGGCGAAGAACACGTCCTGCGCCGACTTGAACCGGTGCCACAGCGCGTCGTCGGCTTCCTTGGGGGCGCGGCCCGCGGCCTTCCAGTCGACGAGAAGGTCGCGGAAGGCGGCGGCGGTGGCCGCCCATTCCGTCGACGCCGAGAGCTCTTCGGCCTGGGCGCAGAGCTCTTCCTTGCGTACCCTGGCCGCGGCCCGCTCCCGGTCCAGCTCGGCGAAGTGGCCGCCGCGGCGGCGGTTGAACGCCTCGCGGGCCTTCGAATACCGCTTCCACAGCGCGTCATCGACCTTCCGGTCGACCCCGCGGATCGTCTTCCACTCCTCGAGGATCTCGCGCAGCCGGTCGCCCGCGGCCTTCCACTGGGTCGATTCGGCGGCGATCTGCTCGGCTTCGGCGAGCAGCTGCTCCTTGCGCTCGGTCTGCTCGCCGCGCAGGCGCTCCTTCTCCTCCTTGGCGTGCACCTCGGCCTCGGCGGAATGTTCCATGATGGCGTCGAGCCGCTTGGCGAGGCTGTCGATGTCGCCGATGACGGCGGCGGTCGGCAGCGCCTCGGCCATCGTCGCGGCCGCGGCTCTGGTCTTGCGTGCGTCGCCGGTGCCGGTGGCGAGGCGGGCCTCCAGGAGGGCCACCTCGGTGGCGAGGTCGTCGAAGCGCCTGCCGAAATGCGCCAGCCCTTCCGCCGCGTCCCCGGCCTGCCACGACCCGATGCAGCGTTCGCCGTCGGCGGACTTCACCCACGCGGTGCCGTCCGGGTCCACGCGACCCCAGGCGCTCGGGTCGGACACGATCGGCGCGGGTGCGGCGTGCGGGGCTACAGGATGCGGTATCGGATGCGGTTTCGGTGCGGCGGCAGGTTTCGGGCCGGGACCGGGAACGGGACGGGGGCCCGGTCGTGGGCCCGCGCCCGGCTTGGGAACGCTTGCGGCGACAGCGCTCGGCGTGGGCGGCGTGCCCGTGCTCGACTGCGCCGATTGGCCGGGTGCGTGCCCGCCTGTGCGGTCCTGGTGGCCGTTGGTTCGCTCCGGTCCGGTGTTGTCGGTCATCGCTCCTCGTCCCTGCCGCGCGTCACGGCTGCCTTGCTGCACACTGCCCGTCTTGTCACGCCGGCGTGTGCGTCACTCGCCATTGAATCAGGCCGATCGCCGCTACCGTGGAGTAGGCGGAGAACGCGGCCGCTACGGTTACCGACATGCCACTCACCGCTGCTGCCGTGGTGCCGTCGGCGCCGCTACTGATCCCGCCGCTCGGCGGCACCTCGGATGCCGAGGTGGCCGAGCTGCGGGAGGCCGTGACCGACACGGTACGCCT